>JBFOLQ010000285.1:0-2387 GCA_040830145.1 Flavobacteriaceae bacterium
AAGGCTGCTCAAAACCGAGGTCGGCAATGGCATGCAATAGGGATTCTTGCAATCCCAATGATTCAAATGGGGTCATGTTTTATTTTTAATCGCTAATATGCGGTGCTCCCTCAGCGATTGACCAGATGTGCCCCATGGGACATTCCTTAACCCTATTCGCTCTGTAGCACGAGCCCTACCGGCGGCGTTTATTGGGCGCAAAGGTACTTTTATTTACACAACTAAGGGAGATTGTCCCAAAAAAGGTTCACAATATGAGCAAAGGTTTGGGTACATTGGGAGGGTTTGGCCTTCCTTTTCAATGGAGGTCAGGGTGCCATTGAATACCCATAAATAGAGAATATGGTTCCGATAATACCACTGAGAATCATGATTATGATGAAGGTCTTTTGGAGCCTGGGGTTGTCATAGATAATAATGCACACAGCCCCAATGACAATGCCAATTTGAAAAAATAACATGCCCAAATCAAATCTTTTGGTGGCACGATCGTATTGGTCTGCCAGGGCTTCCCATTCCTGTATGCCCACTATTTGCCCCATTTCTCCATCGAGGTCCTGGGCCCATTTTTCCTTGGGAATATGGGCCGACCCCAGAAGGATTTCAGTTTTTTCGGCACCATATTTTCTCACTTTCCTTTCCGTCTCAGCAATTTTTTTTAATAGGATGGATGTTCCTTGTTCCTGGGCGATATCGGCCTCCAGTAATGCGTTGAGGTAATTGAGTTCGCCTTCCTTTAAACTCTGCTTGATACTTTTTGATTGGTACCAATTGGAATAGTTGACCACTTTGTTGTGGGCAATCATCATCTCTTCTTCCAATTCTCCGTTTACCATCTGGGCAATGGCCATTAGTGCTGCAAAGAATGCAATGAGAACACCCCCTACGGCCTCGGCTCGTTCTGAGGCCACAGATACTTCAACGGTCTCGTGACTTTTCTTATTCTGAAGCATGGTCTTTGGCTTTTAAAAAGTTGACCAGTTCCTGTACGGCCTTGCCGCGATGGCCAATCTTATTCTTTGTCTCCATGGGTAATTGGGCAAAGGTGGCCTTATGGCCCCGGGGCATAAAGATTGGATCATATCCAAACCCGCCATCACCCATTTTTTTATGGGTAATCTCTCCATTGACCACTCCCTCAAATAAGTGTTTTTCTTGATTCAATACTAGGGCAATGACTGTTTTAAAGCTGGCGGCCCTATTGGTTGTTCCCCTCAGTTCCCCAAGGAGTTTGTCCATATTGGCCTCGGCATTTTTCGCTTCACCGGCATAACGGGCCGAATAAACTCCGGGAGCTCCATCCAAACTATCTACCAAAAGCCCTGTGTCATCTGCAAAACAGGGTAATTGGTATTTTTTTGACACATGGTTGGCTTTAATTTGGGCGTTTTCACGTATGGTACTTCCTGTTTCGGGAATTTCCTCGGTATGCCCAATATCGTCCAAGGAAAGTAGTTCAATATGCCCAGGGAGCATCCTTTGTACTTCTACAAGTTTATTGGGGTTATGTGTGGCAAATACAATTTTCACACGGGTAAATTTAAGTCCAGTAATCTAAAATCATTAGCATATAACCGATACATCGTCAAATTGATCGGGATAACAAGATGTGGGATCAATTTTTGCATCTTGACTTTTTTTTCTTTTCCCTTACTTCTTTTTTGTTGTATCCCAAGCGAGGAACCATTCGATGACAGGTCTTATGATTGGGTGTACCCTATTTCAAAAATAGTAAATTTGGGGGATGGAACTAAAACTCCCCCCTGTAGTTGTTTTTGTGGTTTTTGGTGGGTTCATGTACCTTCTGGATCAATTTCTCCCTTTTGGGGAGTTTGATTTTTTTGGTAGACGGTAGTTGATGTACCTTCTCTTGGGTATGGCTATCTGTATTGGGGCAGTGGCTGTATTTCAATTTATACGTGTCCGTACGACGGTAAACCCCCATATGCCACAAAAGGCAAATAAATTGGTCACGGGAGGACTCTATCGTTTTTCAAGAAACCCCATGTACCTGGGTATGTTACTGGCCTTATTGGCATTGGGTCTTCAGTTGGGCAATGCGTTCAACACCATAGTTGCGGCTCTATTCGTGAGTTATATGAATCGGTTTCAGATACTACCGGAAGAGCGGATGCTCACCTCTATTTTTGGGGATGATTACCGGCGCTACTGTTCCAAGGTGCGGCGCTGGTTTTGATTTAAATAAGTTTTTTAGCTTATATTTTAAAATATCATCTATTTGACTTATATTTGTACATATTAACGATTCCATTAATACTTAGTATGTGAAAGTAGCCATTATAACAGGGGATATTATCAATTCAAAAGGTTCCCAGCCATCGGTATGGGTAGGGAAGCTCAAGGATTATTTTACAACCATAGGCACG
>JBFOLQ010000286.1:0-3144 GCA_040830145.1 Flavobacteriaceae bacterium
AACGTGTAAAACTGCTATGACATAATTGTTGACGATATGAGCCTAAAGGCAATCATATCTACAATTATATCAAATACAGTGGTATTGGCGCAGTTTTACTCACATACGTATTTGTGCTATAATTTATATTATGTAAAATAAAAATAATACAGTTACGCTTGTACTCCTATTATATATGTAGTGCTTTTATGTGGGATTTAGAACTCCCCTAGTCCTTGGCGAACAACTCCACATCCAGGAGGGTTTCGTATTCCGGGGACAGCATGACCCGCTCAATAAAGAGGTCATCATACCCATCCATACTGGCCTTAAAGTCATAGCTGCCGGCCGGGATGCCCATCAGCATATAATCCCCATCGGCATTCGTATAGGTCGCCACCTGCAAGGTATCACCTGTATAGAGTCCGATTCGTACGCCCTCCAAGCCTTTTTGGGTGTTTCTACTGATACTGTCCCGCACTTGTGCGGATGCCCGTCCGGTCAATTGGACGGATACGGCCATGTCACTGGCCCTGATGTTGGGTTTGAAGACAAATTGGTCCGTAGTTTTGGCCCCTACCTGTAGAAAGGACCGTCCTACGTCAAAGTCCAACAACAGTTCCGAGGCCCCTCCCCCCTGGATTTCCAGGTGTGGATGAATGGCAATGGTGATTCCTGCCGCTTCCCCTTGGGGCCAGTTAAAGTTGATGACCTGCCCGTCCTTCATCACCAAATACACTTTTTTGATGTAGATGCGAATGCGGTCATACCGCCCCATGGGCACTTGGCTATCCGCCAAGGGCTGGGTAATGCCGTTGGTGAGTTCCAAGAGGTTCATCTCTATTTCCGTATCGGGCAAGTGGATCCATTGGGCGTTATGGGCCTCCCCTGCCGTTACGGCCTTGCGCAACTCCATATGGAATACGGTTACATTGGCTTCCTTGACGCGGTGATACGGGAAAGGGGCGTCCGTCATCTTGATGTTCAGTCGGCCGGTTCGTTCGGGGTATTCATCCAAGCTACAGGAAGAAGGGATTCCCAGGAGAACAAAGGCCACTATCAACACCACCACAGTACGAACCATCTTTGAACTATTAGAAGTAGGATTACTCCTTCATCTAACGTAATAATATGATGGTTGCCTATACAAAAGGGTCAGTTTTCGATGAAATACGACCGTTCATCGCAAAAACCGTTATTTTGATAGGGCTTTAGTGTATCTAAACTAAGGATAGGTTGCCAAAATGGAAAGTAGGCTGTGGGTTAGTCCACCCCGTCCTCAAATTCGGTATCTGCCACCATAAGCTTATTGAAGAGCTTATCCTCTCCCCTATAGAGTTCCCGTAGCAGTCGTTCCCTTTTTTTGGCGGGAATCCGTAGGGAATCAATCAGGGCCTTGCGGGCTAGGAAGGCGGTGCGCCTTTCGTCCTGGGCATGGGTATAATTGGGCTCAAATTTGTAGAGTAAGGGGGCCTCCCCTTCTTCTTGCACTACCGTTGGGGAGGGCACATCCTTTTGGGTATTACCGGGTTCGGTTTGCTGCCCCATCACAGGACATACGGTCAATAGAAATAGGCCCATAAGGGCGAATGGAAAGGAAAAAGTCGCACGCATTTCATATAGTTTCAGGGACAAGTTAGAATTTTTTTGCCTTGGAGGTACGGTTTTCCGATGAAAGGGAACTTTCTCCCTCCCAAGGGGGCTAAGGCCGTCGCAACCTGGGAAAACGACCCATTTTTCGTTTGGTATTGATAAAATAGACCCCTGTAAGGAGAATAACGGCGGCCAATACCGCCTGTCCCGTAATCTTTTCATCCAGAAAGTACCATCCCAATACTAGGCCCACCACCGGATTTACATACGTGGAGGTGGCCACTTTTTCCGGGGAGACCACCTTTAACAGATAATTAAAGGAGGTAAAGGCAATGATGCTGCCAAAGAGGATCAACAGGACCATGGACCAGAGTACGCGTTCGCTCCACTGATGTGGCAGGGAGAAATCTTCCCCCAAGGCCCATCCGCCCAATACCAGCATCAGTCCCCCAAAGACCATTTGATACCCTGTGTTCACAAAGTGGTTCTTGGGCAGGTCTGCCTGTCCCACAAACAGACTGCCATAGCCCCAGCTGAGCATACACAGGAAAATCATGAGGGCGCCCTTGAGGGAATTGCGGTCCGTTACGATCTCATCCTGACCTACCAAGAGTTACACCCCCAATAGGCCCAATCCCACCCCGATCATGGACATGGGTTGTATCCTCTTTCCCTGTAGGAGCCACATCATTAGCAATACCACCAAGGGTTGGGCAGCAATTTCCAAGTCGGCAAAACCGCTGTCAATATACTGTAGGGCCCATACGGCCAGTCCATTTCCCAAGGTGAGGAACAAAAAACCGGCAATGACCGTGTTCCGAATCTGTTTGGGGCTGATGGCCAGGGGTTTTCCCATGATCTTGGCGATGACAAAGATGAGCAATCCGGCCACCACAAAGCGATAGCCCGCCAGCATAAAGGGCGGCAGTTCGGTGACGGCTATCTTGTTCAAGAGATAGGTAGAGCCCCATATGATGTAGATGGCCAAAAAGGCCAATACAATAAGGGTGGTGTTTTCGTTTTTTCGATCCGTTGGTTCCAAGGGTGTGTTTTACCCCGCAATATTAGTCAAAAGACACGTCATGGCCCTTGGGAAACCGAAATATCTGCACCAGAATGTTGTTTTTGGAAAGGAACGGGGGCATCATACCTCCAAACGGCCCTTGAGCCGCTTTTCTATCTTCCGCTTGATGGCGGTAAGACGCTTCATCAGGTCCATCAGTTCCTGGTCCCGTGTCTGCTTGTATATTTCATTGATGGATAGGATAAGTTCCTTGGCCTCCCGAGAGGCAGTTACCCGATCACTGGTGGTGAGGCCCGACCATTTTCTATTTTCAAACGCTTCAGCTCTTCTCAATATATCCTCCATGAGGCTTCCTTTTTCGCATTCCGGGGGTAAAAATAAGGGCCCGGAAAGATTGTTCTAATAAATTAACAAATATTTAAGGCGGTACTTTGGGTACCCTGAGCGGGGAAAGGTAAGGGTTTTCCATCAAAAAAGGCCCCCGTGGGGGCCTTATACCTTATCTATTTATCAACAATTTAATCTTCAAGGGTGAACTCCTCCTCTAC
>JBFOLQ010000287.1:0-2244 GCA_040830145.1 Flavobacteriaceae bacterium
CCACTTCGTCCTCGCCCAGTACAGGCCGCTCAGCACAGGTGCCATATACCTGAAAAAAGGCCCCAGGTCACAAAATCCTTAGAGCCTGTATCTGATAACTCAAGATACGTTCAAAAATAAGCCCGAAAACAATTACTGCTTCCGGGCTTTATATCTCAACTTGTCAAGCTTGCGCGTTAATCCACATTATCATGGAGAAAGGAGTTGTTGGATCTCAATTGCATCTCCTCATTGCTATCCTCACTCAATGTAGTCCGGGACACTCTTGTCTCCTGAGGGGCCGTATCCAAATCTACCCCTTTGCGCTTATAGGCAGGTTCCTTTTCTATGTCCTCAATACGCGTCGTTTGATTTTTAAACTTATAATTGAAATCCTTTAATTTTCTACGACGCTCAGTGGCCCTTTGCCGCAGCAATTCCTCCAAGGGAAGGTCTGTAAGGTCAGCATCAGCCGCTGGGGCCGTTTCTGCCACGGGGGTGGGCTGGTCCCCATTTTCAGGTTCGGGTTCCTCTATCTTTACCCTTTTCTCAAAAACAAGTTCCTCATCCAATAATTTCGGTTCAAATTCCTCAGCCTTTGACTTGGCCCCTGTCAATTTATTCTCGAGTTCCATATAGTCATCAAGGCTATAGCGGGTTTCTCCCTCCTTGTTGTAGTCCAAGACGGGAATCACCTCAATATGGTCCACATCCATATCCTTCACCTCTTCATCAAGATCAAACGTTATTACCTGGGCCGTTTCATCATCTTCACCCGTTTCCATTTTCTCCCCTCCCAAAGGCATGTCAAAATGCAGTGCCATTTGATCTTTCTCTATCTCCTTGCCAGTGACCATCTCAGGGTCCACGACCTCCATATTCCTTATTTTCTCATCGGCATCTATGATGACAAAGCCATCTTCTTCCTTATAATCCTCGGCAATGACCTCTTCATAGAAAACATTGAAATTCCTAATATAATTGGTAGTGGGTATCAGTTCCAATTCCTCTAATTCCTCCACTTCCAATGTATGTTTTATGATGGTAGGCTCTGATTCAGTGGCTTCAGTAGCTTCACTGTTACCAATTGCAAAGGATGGTTCAACCGGGGCAGTCTTTTCCTCTGACAGATTCTGGACAGCCAATTGCTCATCTTCCAGGGTGTGGATTATCTTTTTACTTTCCGTGTTCACAATATCGTCCTGTTGGTCCAAATTGAAGCCTGTGGCAATAACTGTTACACCAATGGATTCACCCAAATCAGCATCTTCACCCACACCCATGATGATATTGGCGTTATGACCCGCCTCTGTCTGAATATGATCATTGATCTCACCTATTTCGTCAATGGTTATCTCTTGTGAACCAGAAACGATGAGCAACAGTACATTCTTGGCCCCGGTAATCTTGTTATCGTTCAGAAGAGGGGAGTCCAATGCTTTCATGATAGCCTCACTGGCCCTGGAAGATCCAGACGCAATGGCCGACCCCATAATGGCGGTACCACTATTGGTCAGTACGGTTTTGGCATCGCGCAAGTCGATGTTTTGGGTATAGTGGTGGGTAATTACCTCAGCGATGCCCCTTGCAGCCGTGGACAACACCTCATCAGCCTTTGAGAAGCCAGCTTTAAAGCCCAAGTTCCCATATACCTCCCGTAGCTTATTGTTATTGATAACTATGAGCGAATCCACATTGCCCCGTAGCCTCTCAATACCCAATTGCGCTTGTTGGCAGCGCATTTTTCCCTCAAACTGAAATGGCATCGTAACTATACCCACGGTAAGTATGTCAGCCTCTTTGGCCATCCTAGCAATCACGGGAGCAGCACCCGTTCCTGTTCCACCCCCCATACCCGCGGTGATGAAGACCATCTTTGTGTTTTGGTCCAGGATTGTCTTTATATCTTCCATGCTTTCCAGGGCCGCCTGTTCACCCACCTCAGGATTGGCTCCCGCTCCCAAACCTTCGGTAAGCGTGACCCCCAATTGAATCCTGGTAGGTACCGGGCTACTGTTCAATGCCTGGGAATCTGTGTTCATGACCACAAAATCAACCCCGTTGATACCCGCTTGGAACATATGGTTAATGGCATTGCTGCCACCACCACCTATCCCAATGACCTTGATTACATTGCTCTGATTTTTGGGAAGATCAAAAGCGATTCCTTCAAATTCCGTGTTGCTGCTCATGTTTTTGATTTACTTATATTATTTATATAGGATGGGTTTACTCTGCGTTGTCCAAAAAGTCCTTTAATTTTTC
>JBFOLQ010000288.1:0-2130 GCA_040830145.1 Flavobacteriaceae bacterium
GCCGATGCCGGCTTTTCCATTAAAAATGGGGTGGCGGGCATTCCCACAGCCTTCGTTGCTGAATATGGAAGCGGTAGTCCCGTCATTGCCATTTTAGGGGAATACGATGCCTTGCCCGGATTGTCACAGCAAGCCCTAGCTGAAAAAAAATCGGCAGGAGGTGTGGCTGGTCATGCCTGTGGCCATCACCTATTTGGAACTGCATCCGCAGCGGCGGCCATATCAGCAAAAGATTGGCTTTCGGCCACCGGAAAAAAAGGAACCATCCGTTTTTATGGTTGTCCAGCGGAAGAAGGAGGGTCTGGGAAAGTCTATATGGTCCGTGAAGGGCTTTTCAATGATGTGGATGTAGCCCTACATTGGCATCCAGGGGCCAGTAATGGGGCCAGTGCAGGAGCAGCGTTGGCCAATAAGTCGGCCAAGTTCCGTTTTCACGGGATTTCTGCCCATGCAGCCGGAGCCCCGGAAAGGGGACGTTCGGCCCTTGATGGTGTGGAGGCCATGAATGTAATGGTAAACATGATGCGGGAGCATATCCCTGAAGATGCCCGTATACACTACGTAATCACCGATGGTGGCAAGGCCCCCAATGTTGTCCCTGATTTTGCTGAAGTATATTACTATGCACGCCATACGCGCCGGAATGTGGTCATCGATATTTTTGACCGCATGGTCAAGGCTGCTGAAGGAGCTGCCCTTGGCACAGGCACTACCATGGAATATGAGATGATCGGGGGCACCCATGAGCTTTTGCCCAACCTCAGCCTCCAGAAATTGGTCCATGGCAATCTTTCAAAGGTAGGGGGACTTACCTATGAAACCCATGAACGGGCATTTGCTGACAAGATTGCCCAAAGTATGGGGCAGGAAAAGGCCCATATTGAGACGGCCAAGACTGTACAGCCCTTTAAGGCCATCGGTACGGCCATGGGCTCAACCGATGTGGGGGATGTTAGCTTTGCCGTACCCACTGCTGGCCTCCGTACGGCTACATGGGTACCGGGAACACCGGCACATAGCTGGCAGGCAGTGGCCGCCGGGGGTACCAGTATTGGTACCAAGGGAATGATGGTGGCTGCCAAGGTACTGGCCCTTTCCACCATAGATCTTTTTGAAAATCCCGACCTGGTCTCAAAAGCCAAGGCAGAATTTCAGGAACGTAGGGGAGCCGATTTCACCTATATTCCCCTACTGGGAGATCGCAAACCTGCCTTGGATTATAGAAAATAATCCCTTAGCCCAGGCCATGGTGTAACAAAAAGATACTTTTCACTACCAATTTTGTAGCAACCAACTTAAAACTTGCAAAAAGAACTGGAACATACATTTGTTACAGAGCTTGAGAGCAATCAAAACATTGTTCACAAGGTATGCTCCCTGTACACCCATGACCGGGATTCGCACAACGATCTTTTTCAGGAGATAACCGTGCAGCTCTGGAAAGCCTATCCCAAATTCAGGGGAGAAGCGAAGTTTAGCACATGGATGTACCGGGTGGCCCTAAACACGGCCATTACCCTGTATCGAAAACAAAAGAGAAGGATACAGACACAAGATTATGATTCGGTCATATACAAAATCAAGGCCGATGAATATGATGATACTGAAGAAAAACAATTGAAACTGATGTATGATGCGGTAAGACAATTGGGTGACATTGATAAGGCCTTGGTGTTTTTGTACCTAGAGGATAAAAACTATACCGAGATTGCCAATACCTTGGGTATTACCGAAGTGAATGCCCGGGTAAAAATGAACCGTATCAAGAAAAAGTTACGAACCATCCTTAATCCATAATTGTTATGATAGACGAACTGGAACTCTTAAAAAAGGACTGGAAAAAAAAGGAGGCTGAGCTCCCCCAGCTTTCGCAAACCGAAATCAATAAAATGATAGGGGGCAAATCGAGGTCCATCGTCAAATGGATTTTGATCATCAGCATCCTGGAGTTCACACTGCCGCAACTTCTCTATTTTATACCGGGTATAAAAAATGGTTGGGACTTTTATAATCAAATAGGGATTAAGGAAATACTGGTCAGTCAATCTGTCTTGATGTATCTAGTAGCTCTTTTTTTCATGTATCTTTTTTATAAAAGATATAAAGACATCTCTGTACTTGATAATACCA
>JBFOLQ010000289.1:0-3535 GCA_040830145.1 Flavobacteriaceae bacterium
TCAGGACCAAGCTATCATTTAAAGCGCCCAAGCGTTCCGCAGCGAATTTAGCATAGGGGTATACCTTTAGTGTTTTTCTACGTAGGATGTAGTACCGTAACTTTTCCTTCCGATCTGCAAACTTTAATCGGGCAAATACATACACCTCATTCAGGGGAATAGAACTTTGAAAAATGGAATCACCCTCCACCAGTATGCGATTCTCAGAAATGGAATCCAAGGGTTGATCTTCCCTTTGGGAAAATCCCAAGAAGTAAAAAAAGAAAAAAAATGTATAAAAAAGATACCTCATATACTAGGCTTCGAAGCAAAACCCCTGCCAAAATTAACGATAATAAGCGCGTCTTCGTATGAAACATCAGGTGAATATTGTTAAGTTTGTGTCAAAGAAAACAGACTATGCCCGCATCAAAAATACTGACCAAAAAGTCCCTCGCCTTTTTTGAACAATACTTGAACAATGCCGCCCCCACAGGTTATGAATTGTAGGGGCAAAAACTATGGATGGACTATTTAAAGCCCTATGTCGATACATTTATCACCGACACCTATGGGACGGCCGTAGGGGTCATTAATCCAGATGCCAAGTACAAAGTGGTCATTGAAGGACATTCCGATGAAATTTCATGGTATGTTAATTACATAACCGATAATGGGCTGTTGTATGTTATTAGAAATGGCGGAAGTGACCATCAAATCGCCCCTTCAAAATGGGTAAACATCCATACCAAGAACGGGTTTGTAAAAGGGGTTTTTGGCTGGCCCGCCATCCATACCCGAAACCGTGCCAAGGAAGAACCTCCCAAGTTGGACAACATTTTTATTGACATTGGGGCGAAGAACAAAGAAGAGGTAGAAAAAATGGGGGTGCACGTAGGGTGTGTGATTACCTATCCAGATGAGTTCCAAATCCTAAATGGGGACAAGTTTGTCTGTAGGGCCATCGATAACCGCGCTGGGGGTTTTATGATTGCTGAAGTGGCCAGATTGCTTCATGAGAACAAGAAAAAATTGCCCTTTGGACTCTATGTGACCAATTCCGTGCAGGAGGAGATTGGATTACGGGGTGCTGAAATGATCACGGAAACCATACAACCCAATGTGGCCATTGTGACCGACGTTTGCCATGATACTACCACTCCCATGATCGATAAAAAGAAGCAAGGCCATACGGAGATTGGGGCCGGACCCGTCATCTCATATGCTCCTTCAGTACAAAACAAACTCCGAGAGCGCATCATTGAGACGGCCGAAAAGAAAAAAATACCTTTTCAGCGGATGGCCGCCTCCCGTTCCACCGGGACTGACACGGATGCCTTTGCCTTTAGCAATGGCGGTGTAGCTTCCGCCCTCATCTCTCTGCCCTTACGCTATATGCATACCACTGTGGAAATGGTGCACAGGGAAGACGTGGAGAATGTCATCCGATTGATTTATGAATCCGTATTGGCCATCAAAGATGGGGAGACCTTCAGTTATTTTGAATAGAGGACTTTTCTAAATCAACCCATTCGTGATGACTTTCATTGTCATTGCAACAGGGAAGAAATGGATACGAAAATTATATGGGGCCTCCTTTCCTTGATTGGATTGGGATATAAACCAATGTGGGATGGGATGAATTGGACAAGAACGGAAACCCAACCGGGCAGCAAATCATGAAATCCGAGGCCCATAGAAAAGGGCTATATCATATGTCCGTGCATATCTGGTTATATACCCCCAATGCCCAGGTTCTCATTCAACAAAGGGCTGCGGGGAAGGACACCCATCCCCTACGCTGGGATGTTTCAGTAGCCGGACATGTGGGTGCAGGCGAGACCGTAGAACTTTCTGCGGTCCGTGAAGTAATGGAAGAGATTGGATTGGAAATACATGTGGATGACCTATACAAAATTGGGGTATTTAAATCGGAGCACCAACACTCCCATAATTTGATAGATCGTGAGTTTCACCACACCTTCCTATGCCAACTGAGCAGACCACTTTACGACTTACAAAAACAAAAGGAAGAGGTGGCCCAGTTACGATTGATGCCTCTCTCCCAGTTAGCTGAAGAGACTTGGGGGCTCGCCACCACTGATCGGTACGTGCCCCATGGCACAACTTATTACAAAACCATTATAAGGGCCATTCAGAAAAGGCTCAATGCTTAAATTGTCGTATCAGCTCCCCCAAGGAGGTCATTGCATACGTTTTCTGTTCACCACTGCCCATATCCTTGACCACAAATTCCCCATTATCCAATTCCTGCTGCCCCAAAAGTGCCACAGAGGGAACATTACGGTTATTGGCATACTTAAATTGTTTTTGAATCTTGGTATGGGTTGGGTATAAATCTGCCTTGATTCCCTGCTGACGCAACCCACTGACCAACTTTAGGGCAGCCAATGCCTCACGCTCCCCAAAATTCAAAAAAAGTATGTCCAAGGATTGATTTACTGTCCCCGGAAAAAGTCCCAGTTCCTCCAGTACAAGATAAATTCGATCTAGTCCAAAACTAATACCCACACCACTTACATCCTTCAATCCAAAGATGCCCGTAAGGTCATCGTACCTTCCTCAACCTCCTATGGAGCCCATGGAAATGGGGGGTGGGGCAGCTACCTCAAAAATGGTCCCGGTATAATAATTAAGCCCCCTGGCCAATGTGACATCCAGTTTCATTTGGGCCGATTGCAAGCCTAATCCATTCACGGTATCCATAATGAATTCCAATTCCCGAATCCCTTGAAGGCCCATTTCAGATGCCCGCAAAAAATCCCGTAGGGAATTCATTGCATTCGCATTATCCCCTTCCAAAGCAAACAAGGGGCGGGCCCTGTCAACCGCTTTTTCGGGAATGCCCTTTTCCAGCATTTCCCTTTTGACTCCTTCTTCCCCTATTTTGTCCAGTTTATCAAGTGCCACGGTAAAATCGATCAACAAGTGTTTGGCCCCAATGGTTTCCGCAATACCTGATAGTATTTTACGATTGTTGAGCTTGATGGTGGTATCCTCTAATCCCAAGTCCGTGAAAACGGCATCGTACAGCTGTATAAATTCCACTTCCTGTAACAGGGAATTGGACCCTACCACATCGGCATCACACTGATAAAACTCCCTGAACCGGCCCTTTTGTGGCCTATCTGCCCTCCACACCGGTTGTATTTGGTACCGTTTGAAAGGAAAATCAATCTCATTGCGGTGCATGACAATGTATCTGGCAAAGGGTACGGTGAGATCATACCGCAACGCCTTGTCCGATATTTTGGGAAGTAGGGAACTACTCTTTTTGGAAGAATAGGTGACATCATCTACCTTACTGATAAAATCCCCCGAATTTAGAATCTTAAATATCAACCGGTCTCCCTCATCCCCATATTTCCCCATTAAGGTATTGTAATTCTCAAAGGATGGTGTCTCTATGGGTTGGAACCCAAATCGGGTAAAATGCCTTTTGGCAACATCCATAATATATTGGCGGCGGGCAACCTCTTCAGGGGAAAAATCCCTGGTCCCTTTGGGAATACTTGGTTTTTGTGGCATTTCTTAA
>JBFOLQ010000290.1:0-11386 GCA_040830145.1 Flavobacteriaceae bacterium
ATTTCCATATTAAAGGGCATGATCTTACCAAAGAGGGAGAAAACACCAAATACAAACAATACATCATGGGCAATGGCCAATACAGCCCCCAAGGAAAACTGCCACTTTCTAAAACGCAACAAAATGTAAAGAAAGACCACCGCCAAAGAGCCCACAATGGCCAAAAAGGCATTTTTCTTAATGTCATCCGCAATGGTGGGACCCACTTTTATCGATTGTAGTATTCCAATTGACTTTTCAGAGGCCCCAACCGTGAAATCGTCAAAAGATGTACCATCATGCAAATATTTTTGAAGGGAAGAATAGAGCTTATCCTGAATCTCCCTATCTACCTCAACGCCTTCCACATCTACCTTATAGGGGGTGGTCACCTTTATCTGATTGGACTCACCAAAGGTCTTAACATTGGTACCACTACCAAAGACATCGTTTAGTTCAGAGGCAATCTCAGAAGGGTTCACCTCTTGATCAAATCGAATCTGGTACGATCGTCCTCCCACAAAATCAACCCCTTGTTGTAATCCATTGGTCCATAGGGAGAAAATACCAATGGCCAATAAAATACCTGAAAGGACATAGGTGAATTTACGTTTACCCAAAAAGTTGATGTTCATGTTGGTAAACAACTTTTTGGTCATGGGGGTAGAGAACTCCAAGGTCCTGCCCCGTTTGGACAAATACCAATCTACCAATAACCTGGTAATGAAAATCGCGGTAAACAATGAGGTTACGATACCTATCAAAAGTGTGGTCGCAAAGCCTTTGATGGGACCCGACCCAAATATAAATAGGATAATGGCCGTTAATCCCGTAGTGATATTGGCATCCAAAATGGAGGACAATGCATTGGAGAAACCATCACGTACTGCCTCTCCCTTGCCCTTACCACGTGCCAATTCTTCCTTGATACGTTCAAAAATCAACACATTGGCGTCAACTGACATACCAATGGTCAATACAATACCAGCAATACCCGGCAAAGTGAGTACCGCATTGAGGCTTACCAAGACCCCAAAGATGAGCAAGATGTTCAACAATAGGGCAACATCAGCAAAAAGTCCGGCCCTTCCATAATAAAATACCATCCAGATCAATACAATGATCATGGCAATAACGAAGGACATAAAACCACTATCAATGGCTTCCTGGCCCAAAGAAGGACCCACTACCTCAGATTGGATAATCTCAGCGGATGCTGGTAATTTACCCGCACGCAGTACATTGGCGATATCCTTGGTCTCATTGACGGTAAAGGTTCCGGTAATCTCTGAGCGACCCCCGGCGATGGGGCCTGAGGATACCCCAGGAGCCGTATACACCTTATTGTCAAGAACAATGGCAATACCCGTTTGGTTGTTATAGGCATCACCTGTCAATTTTTCCCATTCTTTGGCCCCGCGGGTGTTCATGGTCATGGAGACAGCTGGCTTTCCGGACATGTCAAAATCATCGCGGGCGTCACTGACCACATCACCACTTATTCTGGGAGTACCGTCACGATTTGATTTCAAAGCGTACAAATCCACCACTTCGGCATCCTCAGTTGGAGGGCGCTCCCACACAAACTTGGTAAATTGGATATCGGCGGGCAACAACCTTCTTATTTCCGGCATCCGCAAATATCCCCCCAATGTGGCCGTATCCTTAATGGCCGCCCTAAACATGGCATGTGTACCAGGACTGGCAGGTAGCAATAAATCAAATAAGGGGTTCACCTGATTGGCCAAATCCAATGAATCAGAAGCCACATCAGATAAAAGGGAGTCTATTTCGGACTCCTCCTTTTGAGGCTGTACCGTCTCTACGGTGTCAACCATTGATTTTAATTTACCATTGGCCGCAATGATAAACTGGCTAAAACTTGGATTGCTTTGTTTATATGTTTCCCAGAATTCCAACTGGGCCGTACTGGAAAGCAGGTCTTGTGCACGGGCAATATCACGAGCTCCCGGAAGCTCTACCAAGATACGTCCTGAGTTCCCCGCCCTTTGAATGTTCGGTTGCGTCACCCCAAAACCATCAATCCTTTCACGAAGTACCTCAAAGGCCGAGACAATACTTTCATCAATTTTCCTACGGATGATGGGCTTCACCTCATCATCAGTCATCTGAAAATTAATTTCATCACTCAGTCCCTTGTTCGCAAAAATCTCCGGGGAGGCCAGTTTGGTATCCCCCTTAATATTGTCAAAGGCATCGAGAAAGAGGTCCAAATAGGTAGCATCACTATTTTTGGATGCGGCATCGGCATCGGCCAAAGCCTTGTTGAACACCGGGTTCTTGGTATTGTTGGCAAGTCCCTTTAAAATATCCTTTACGGAAATCTGGAGGGTCACATTGATACCACCTTTCAGGTCAAGCCCCTTGTTCAACTCCTTCTTTTTGGCCTCATTGTAATTGGTAAAACCCAATATTTCATTGTTGCCTATGGAGTCCAAATATTGGGCCTCCAAGGCTTCCCGTTGCGAGACATAGTTTCCTTCCGTCTCTGAAATTCCACTTGCCGCAAAAGTCTCGGCGTCCCTTTCTATCTTTCCGGTTATAAAAGTGTAAGACAATTGGTAAATACTCACCAACCCGAACAAAAAGGCAAAAAGCTTTATTAGTCCTTTACTTTGCATTGGTTTTGATTATTTTTTTGGTCCTTTTCCTAATAGCGTGCAAATATAGGGTTTACCCCAAGAAATGGCAATTTATACCCTTATCAATATTTAAATACCACTTCCTTCCTTTGTTTTGTGCTATGGACCAGCCTACCCATAAGGCCTGGTGGACACGGCCATAAAACAGATTATGCACAAACGGTCATTCCACAAAAAAAGGGGTAGACCGCGAATCGGCCCACCCCTTTAACAATTTGGAAAAACGGTTACCTATACTTCCAGCAAGCCGTTGGTCTTTTTAACGCCTTCGGCGCTTTCCTGCATTTTTGCCTTTTCCGAATCGCTCAATGGCACCTCCACTATTTGCTCTATACCATTGCGTCCCAAGACAACGGGCACTCCAATGCACAATCCACTCAGACCGTATTCCCCTTCTAGATAGGTTGAGCAGGGAAATATTTTTTTCTGGTCGCAGGCGATGGCCTGTACCAGGCCTGAAACTGCCGCACCGGGAGCATACCAAGCACTGGTTCCCAATAGTTTGGTAAGGGTGGCCCCACCTACCTTGGTATCGGCTGCCACTTGGTTCAAACGCTCTTCGGTAAGGAATTCGCTTACTTTGATACTGTTTCGGGTGGCATGGGAGGTCAAGGGAACCATTCCCTTGTCACTATGTCCACCGATTACCATTCCATCCACATCGGATATGGGAGCTTCAAGGGCTTCCGCCAAACGATATTTGAAGCGGGCACTATCCAGTGCTCCTCCCATACCTATGATCTTGTTTTTGGGCAAATCCGTTGTCTTATGTACCAAATAGGTCATGGTATCCATAGGATTGCTCACCACGATAATAATGGCATTGGGCGAATGTTCCAGTAGGCTTTGGGAAACCGTCTTTACGATCCCAGCATTGATACCGATCAACTCTTCCCGGGTCATCCCTGGTTTACGGGGAATACCAGAAGTAATCACGGCGATATCGCTATGGGCCGTCTTGGAATAATCATTCGTTGTCCCTATGACCTTGGTATCAAAACCGTTTAGGGATGCAGTTTGCATAAGGTCCATTGCCTTTCCTTCGGCATAGCCCTCCTTGATATCCAATAGCACCACTTCCGATGCAAAATTCTTGATGGCAATGTACTCGGCACAACTGGCACCGACCGCACCTGCCCCAACAACGGTAACTTTCATGTGTATGATTTTAAATTTTTAGTTTATAGCAGGGTCGTATGTCCATACAGGCCCCATTAAAACCCCAAAAGTACAGAATTTGTAATTGAAATGACAGGTCCCATGACAGATAGATGGTCGGGGCCATATTACCCCAAATCGGACAAAAATAGCGGTTCATCGAAATAATGCCCGCGGACCATGCAGTACATCGATTTTTTTCAATAGAAGCTGTTCCAACGCCGTTTAAAATATGATTCCCAAATCAAAACGACCTACATCATGAAAAAGTTCTATGCCTTTTTGGCCTTGGTAGGCATCCTAAGCTTCAGTAACTGTAGCAAAATAGAGGAAAACAACGACCCTGTTCTAGGAACTTGGGCCAATGTCCTCTCTTCTGAAGAAACGGACAGTAAAAGTACAGTCCGAAGTGAATGGATCTTTAACGATGCCTATATGGGGCGGTTCCATGTACTGGAAAACGGTACAATTACCGCAAAACACGATTTTAGATGGTCCGTGGAGAGCGGTACTTACACCATAAGCTATCCCGGAACCAACAAACTCAACGATGTTGCCATTATAAACCAAGATTCCGATGGCAGCGATCAACTAAAGCGCTCCAATGGAAGTATTATGGCCGTTAGGGAGTAATGTTCCAAAGCCTATTGAAACTAAAAAAGCCGACCTTGAAGGTCGGCTTTTTACTTTTATATCTTCCGTGTCACGCATCGATGTTCGCATATACGGCATTCTTCTCAATGAATTCCCTACGGGGCGGTACATCATCCCCCATTAACATGGAGAAGATACGGTCAGCCTCTGTGGCATTCTCAATGGTCACTTGGCGCAATGTCCTGAATTCCGGGTTCATGGTAGTGTCCCACAACTGCTCGGCGTTCATTTCCCCCAAACCTTTATAACGCTGAATACTTGCACTTCCTTTAAAACCATTTACAATCTCATCGCGTTCATTGTCGTTCCAGGCATATTGTTTTTTACTTCCCTTCTTGACCAAATATAGAGGCGGGGTGGCTATATATATGTGTCCGGCCTCAATCAGTTCACGCATATACCTAAAGAAGAAGGTCAATATCAGGGTTTCAATATGGCTTCCATCGACATCTGCATCACACATGATGACGATTTTATGATAGCGTAACTTTTCCAAATTGAGGGCCTTGCTATCTTCCTCTGTTCCTATGGTGACTCCCAAGGCCGTATAAATATTCTTTATTTCCTCGTTATCAAAAACCTTGTGTGTCATGGCTTTTTCAACGTTCAAAATCGTACCCCTCAGCGGTAATATCGCCTGAAAATTTCGGTCACGGCCCATCTTGGCCGTACCGCCCGCCGAATCACCCTCAACCAGGAAAATCTCACAGTTCATGGGATCTTGGTCGGCGCAGTCCGAAAGCTTTCCAGGAAGTCCACCGCCACCCATAGGGTTTTTACGTTGTACCATTTCACGGGCCTTGGCCGCCGCATGGCGTGCTTGTGCCGCCAAAATAACCTTTTGTACAATCTGCTTGGCATCCTCTGGATTTTCCTCCAAATAATTGGTCAGCATCTCGGAAACTGCTTGGCTCACGGCCGAGGAAACTTCCCGATTGCCCAACTTGGTCTTGGTCTGTCCCTCAAACTGGGGTTCTGCCACCTTTACCGAGACAATGGCCGTAAGGCCCTCTCGGAAATCATCGCCTTGAACCTCAAATTTCAGTTTATCCAACATGCCCGAGGAATCGGCGTATTTCTTCAATGTTGTGGTGAGCCCCCTTCTAAAACCGGACAAATGCGTACCACCTTCATGTGTATTGATATTATTTACATAGGAATGGAGGTTCTCGGTATAGGAAGTATTGTAAATCATGGCCACCTCAACGGGAATATCATTCTTTTCCCCTTCCATGGAAATTACCCCTTGAATCAAAGACTCCCTGTTTCCATCCAGAAACTTTACAAATTCCTTGAGTCCTTCCTCGGAATAAAAGGTTTCCCCTACATAGCCACTTTCAGATTCCTTGTCTTTTTGGCGCTTATCCGTCAAGGATATGGTCACCCCTTTGTTCAGGTATGCCAATTCCCGCATTCTATTGGCCAGGGTCTCGTAACTATATTCCACGGTCTGGGTGAAAATAACGGGATCGGGCTTGAAGGTCACGACCGTTCCCCTTTCTTTGGTCTCACCCACTTTCTTTACAGGGTACATCGTCTTCCCACGCTCATATTCCTGCTCCCAAATCTTACCATCGCGATATACGGTCGCCTTTAGGTGCTCGGAAAGGGCGTTTACACAGGAGACCCCCACACCGTGCAATCCTCCAGAAACCTTATATGAATCCTTATCAAACTTACCTCCGGCCCCAATCTTGGTCATGACGACCTCCAAGGCTGAAACCCCCTCCTTTTTATGAATATCAACGGGGATTCCACGTCCATTGTCCTTGGTGGTGATGGAATTGTCCTCGTTAATGGTAACACTGATGGTATCACAGTGTCCGCCCATGGCCTCATCAATGGAATTATCCACTACTTCATAGACCAAATGGTGCAACCCGCGCGGGCCCACATCACCAATGTACATGGAAGGGCGCATACGCACGTGTTCCATGCCTTCCAGCGCCTGGATACTATCTGCAGAATACTTCTTCACCTTTGCTTCTTCGCTCATATGATTACAGCTTGTTCTGTTTATGTGATCAAATCTCGCAAATATACGAAAAAGCCCGTAAAATAAGGTGCTTTGAGCATTTCGAGCTTTGAAGTTATCAACAATTTATGTGGAAAATTTACGCTTGGGAAACAACCGATTTTATTTGTGCTGAGAGGTTCCAACCAAAAAGCCCCGACCAAATGTCGGGGCCCATGCCAATTAACTAAAACTGATCAAAACAGACTCACTTATTGGTGCATACTAATTCACATAAGCATCGGCATGTACGTTAGCCACTGCCCTACCGGAAGGTTCATTCATGTTCTTAAACGCCTCATCCCATTCCAGGGCAATTTTGGTGCTACAGGCCACTGAAGGCTCTTGGGGCACGCTCAATGCCGCTGCATCGGATGGGAAATGCTCCTCAAATATGGTACGGTAGTAGTATTCTTCCTTTGAAGTGGGTGTTTGAATGGGAAAACGGTAGTTGGCATTCTTCAACTGGTCATCACTGACTTCCTGTTCCACCATTTCCTTAAGGGTATCTATCCAATTATAGCCCACCCCATCTGAAAATTGCTCTTTTTGCCTCCAGGCCACGCTTTCGGGAAGGTATCTTTCAAAGGCTTTCCGTATGACCCACTTTTCCATTCGCTCCCCATTGATCATCTTATCCTTTGGGTTGATCCGCATGGCCACATCCATAAATTCCTTGTCCAAGAAGGGCACACGTCCCTCAATCCCCCATGCTGCCAAGGATTTGTTGGCCCTAAGACAGTCATACATATGGAGCTTGTCCAACTTTCTCACCGTTTCTTCGTGAAACTCCTGTGCATTGGGCGCCTTGTGAAAATAGAGATAACCACCAAAAAGTTCATCGGCCCCTTCTCCCGAAAGCACCATTTTAATGCCCATTGATTTAATGACCCGTGCCATTAGGTACATGGGCGTTGATGCCCTTATCGTGGTAATATCATAGGTTTCTAAATTATATATAACATCGCGGATGGCATCCAGCCCCTCTTGAATGGTAAAGATGATTTCATGGTGTACCGTTCCAATATGGTCGGCTACCTTACGTGCCGCAGCCAGGTCCGGAGATCCTTCCAATCCCACTGAAAAAGAGTGTAATTGTGGCCACCACGCATCGGTCTGTCCATCAGATTCAATGCGCTTTTGCGCAAAATTTTTAGCCAATGCCGAGGTTACCGAGGAGTCTAATCCCCCGGACAGCAATACCCCATAGGGCACATCTGACATCAATTGCCGCTTTACCGCTGCCTCTAGGGCATCGTGAAGGGCCTGGATGCTGGTCTCATTCTCCTTAACGGCCTCATATTCCATCCAATCGCGCTTGTACCAACGCACCATCTCCCCTTCGGCGCTGTGCAGGTAATGGCCAGGGGGAAACAGCTCTATCTTGGTGCAAATACCCTCCAATGCCTTCAGTTCGGACGCTACATAAAATGTCCCGTTTTTGTCCCACCCAATGTACAGTGGAATAATGCCCATATGGTCACGGGCAATAAAATATTCATCCTTTTCCGTATCGTACAGGGCAAAACCAAATATCCCGTTCAACTCATCAATAAAGGCCGGACCCTTTTCTTGGTAAAGTGCCAATATAACCTCACAATCAGATTTTGTACTGAAGCGGTACCTTGGTGTTTCCGAATTAGGCCCATCACTTTCAAATTGTCTTCGCAATTCACGATGGTTATAAATCTCTCCATTGGCTGCCAACACCAATTTGCCATCTTCGCTAAAAAGGGGCTGCTTACCCGATGCCGGGTCAACAATGGCCAGACGCTCATGGGCCAAAATAGCCTTGTCAGCTGCAAAAATTCCACTCCAATCCGGCCCCCTGTGCCGTACTCTTTTCGACATTTCCAGCAACTGTGGGCGCAACTCTTCAGAAAATTGTTTTAATTCAAATGCACATACAATTCCGCACATAGTATATCAATTTTAATACAAAAGTGCATCATATGTATTAAATTAAAAACATCAAGCCTTTTATTAGTTTCAAATAATAATTATAATTACCACAATACATCATAATTATAATATTTTTTGACTCAAAAGGAGTTATGGGCTTAAATTTTGTAAGTACCCTTAGTTTTAACGACTTTTTATAAAACAATTGGTTGTAAACCGCCTATATTGGTCCCACAAATACACCAAAGCGGAGTCTCCATTGTCAGGGTAATCTTTACCATATAAACTCCTTCCAAGGGAATTGACAAGAACACAAATTATTGGCTTAAGTTTTATAACACACTATATATCAATATTTAAACCTAAATTTATTCGAATGAAAAGACTATTCTCACTTCCATTCCCATTAGTATTCATGATGACCTTTACCATCGGCACATTCGCCCAGGACTTTCAGGGACTGGACAAAAGCCCTATGGATATGGCGACATTTCCCAGTAGTTATCGTGTGCAGGACAAGGCTGTTCGGGTTACCTATAGCCGGCCCCAACTCAAAGGTCGTGATCTTTCACAATTGGCCCCTGCCGGAAAGGTTTGGCGAACTGGTGCCAATGAAGCTGCGGAAATCACCTTTTATAAGGATGCCCAGCTTGGTGATAAATCGGTCAAGGCCGGAACCTATGCCCTATTCACCATCCCGGGGGAGAATGAATGGACCATCATCCTCAATTCCCAATTAAATCAATGGGGCGCCTATTCCTACAGTGATGGGGCCGATGTTGTTCGGGTAAGTGGGACTGTCAGCTCGGGCAAAAAATCATTGGAGGCTTTCTCCATAGCCTTTGATGAAGCTGGCGACGGTGCCCAAATGGTAATGGGCTGGGGAACCACCCGTGTCAATGTACCCCTTGCCTTTTAAAATATAGTTGGTATTTATACGGAAAAGTGCCGGATAGGATCCTATCCGGCACTTTTTTATTTTACGCGCTCCCCTGCCACATAGGTGGCCGCTGCTTGGAGGGCAGGTATGTCTTCCACGGGTACTTTCATGATATCCCGATCTAAAATCGTAAAATCGGCCCATTTACCCACTTCAATACTTCCCTTTTCAGTTTCCTCAAAATTGGAATACGCCGCCCAGATGGTCATACCTTTCAAGGCTTCTTCCCTGGAGAGGCGTTCCACGGGCAAAAAACCTCCTTTTGGAAAACCCTGGACGTCCTGTCTGGTGACAGCCGCATAAAACGTAAGAAAGGGGCTTACCTGCTCCACGGGAAAGTCGGTACCCAGGGCAACCAATCCGGCCTTGTTCAATAGGGTCTTAAATGCATAGGCCCCATTGATGCGTTCCGGACCCACCCGGTCTTGGGCCCAATACATATCACTGGTGGCATGGGTGGGTTGCACAGAAGGGATTATCCCTTTTTCAAAAAAGGCAAAGTCCGGTGTATCCAATACTTGGGCATGTTCTATTTTCCATCGACGATCGCCCATGCCCCGCAAAGCCTTTTCATAAGCCCGTAATACCACCACATTGGCCGAATCACCTATCGCATGGGTATTCATTTGAAATCCAGATTTGGCCAAGCGTTCTGCCAAATTTCCAATTTCATCCACTGGTGTGACCATGGCCCCATGATGCCCGGGTTTGTCCGCATACGGCCTTTTCAATGTAGCGCCTCGGGACCCCAAGGCCCCATCACCGTATACTTTTACGGAACAAACGTGTAAACGATCGGTCTTTACCGGACCTTTGGGCAAATAATAATCCAGATTCGCCGCCTTATTGGACAGCATCGCATATACCCGAATCTTAAGGTCCCCCGTTTTCTGAAGACTATCCATCAGTTCAATGGTGGACCTGTCGAGTCCGGCATCGTTCACTGTGGTCAATCCATATGAAAAACAAATGTTCTCCGCTTCTTTTAATGCCTTGATCTGGGAAGCCCTATCCGGTTTGGGCATTACGGCATCCACCATCCCCATGGGGTTATCAATCAAGACCCCTGTCATATCTCCGTTCCCATCCAAAACTACTTCCCCACCATCCACTTGTGTGGTCGCGGTGATTCCCGCCATATCCAATACGTTCTGATTGACCAGGTAGGCATGTCCGTCAACACGCTCCAACACCACCGGGATATTGGGAAAAAGGGAATCGAGTTTTGTTTTGGTCGGAAAGCGTTTTACGGCCCAATCGTTTTGGTCCCACCCCCTGCCCCTGAGCACATTGGACGGATTTTCAACATGGAACGATTTTATTTTCCCAATTACTTCACCAAAGGATTGGGTCCCTACCAAATCCACCAATTGTTGATTGAGTCCAAGACCATAAAAATGACAATGGGCATCGATCAAACCGGGTACAATGGTTTTGCCACCTGCATCAAACATTTCCCCTGGGTCATATTTTTGGAGTAGGTCGTCCAATGTACCTACGGCGACAATCCTACCCTCTTCCACGGCAAAGGCCCCCACTGTTGAAAAATTGGCATCCACCGTGTATACCGTGGCATTGTGGACCACCAAATCAACCCGCTCCTTTTGCAGGGAACATGCCACAAAAATTACGATTACAAAAAAGGGCAAAAAGGTCAGTACATCCCTTTTTGCCCTTCGATATCTTTTCTTGGCCCCCAAATCATTCAACCTTTATGGTACGGGTGGCACTGATTGGAAACGTACCATCTGGCGAGACACTCTCCCCGGTCATGGTATCTCCCTTGGCCGTAAGGCTCACTGATATATCCTGTCCCTCAATATTCAATTTAAAGGATAGGTTTTTCCCCTGCGTCTTGATATCGGTCGCATTCAGAACACCATGGGCCATTTGTACTTGAACAATGAACTCATCGTTCTCCTGCACAATCAGCAACAGGCCAGAACTATATTCTGGGGGGGCGCCTTTTGCTTGGTATTCCCAAGCGCCCATAAAATGGTCCTTTAGGGTGGTATGCATTTCCATTTCGGCGTCTCCTGGAACGGCGGCCCCTTGGAGCAGGCCGGAAATGGCAAA
>JBFOLQ010000291.1:0-6078 GCA_040830145.1 Flavobacteriaceae bacterium
CAAAAGCACCCTTTTGTGAAATCGGACTTTCAGGTGTATCGCATGAATATTCCGGTGCCAGAAGTGGATGAGGACCTGGAGGCCGATCAGAATGTCAAGACCTACAAAATGAAGAACGTGTCCCGTTTGGCCCAAGATATTGATTCCCTCAAAAAGGATAATAAGCAAGTGGTACATGCCTTTTCCAAGAATATTTCAAACCGTATGGGGGCTTTTGTGCCACTGATTCCCGTGAGACCGGAAGATTCGCTCCGTCCCAAGCCCGCGAAAGAGATCAATTTGTTACAAGCATCCCAAGAAAAGCCGTCCCAAAAAGAAGAAAAGGCCCAAAAGGTCAGGGATACACTTACTGATGTCCTCTATCTGTACAGTGAGGGCCAACAATTGCAGTTGCTTACCTCTGCCAAAAATTCGGTCTCGAATATATTGACCACCGTTCGTGGTAAAAAGGAGGAATTGCAAAACCGTTACAAACTTTACAACCTACATATCCTTTCCATGCACAAAAAATATGCCCTGGGCCTATCGTGCATTATTCTCTTTTTTGTGGGGGCTCCCTTGGGAGCCATCATTCGAAAAGGGGGATTGGGCTTGCCCATGGTAGTGGCCATTATTCTTTTCCTCACCTATTATTTTTTGGGTGTTTTTGCAGGCAATTATGCCAAGGAAGGCAATATACACCCTATTTTGGGAGCTTGGCTATCCACCATCGTTATGTTACCTTTGGGCATGGCCTTAACACGAAGGGCCACTACTGACAGAAGCTTTTCGGCTTTTAGCGGTATCAGTCAATTTTTTGGTTCCCTGTTCAAGAGGAAGAAAAAGAAAACGGTCAGATGATAACGGACACAATGGAGAATATTCAGCTCAACACCATAGAAGAGGCCATTGCCGATATTCGAAAGGGAAAGGTCATCATTGTGGTCGATGATGAAAATCGCGAGAATGAAGGGGATTTTGTGGCCGCAGCGGAATTGGCCACTCCTGAGACAATTAACTTTATGGCACTCCATGGCAGAGGACTCATATGTGCTCCTTTAACCGAGGTCAGATGTGGGGAATTGGGACTTCCCATGATGGTCAATAACAATACGGATCCATTGGAAACGGCATTCACCGTGTCGGTGGACTTAAGGGGACATGGGGTTACCACGGGCATTTCGGCCGCTGATAGGGCCAAGACCGTCCAAGCCCTTACCGAAGCTTCCACCAAGCCCCATGACCTGATGCGCCCCGGACATATTTTTCCGTTGGTGGCAAAGGAAGGGGGCGTATTGCGCCGAACCGGCCATACGGAGGCGGCCATTGATTTTGCGCGCCTTGCAGGGTTGAAACCTGCGGGGGTCATCGTGGAGATCATGAATGGGGATGGTTCCATGGCCCGCCTGCCGGAGCTTGTCAAGGTTGCCAAAAAATTTGATTTAAAGTTGGTATCCATTGAGGATTTGGTCGCGTATCGTATGGAACACGATAGCTTGATAGAGAAAAAAGAAGATTTCGAAATTGCGACCCGTTTTGGCAATTTTAGGCTCCGGGCCTATCGACAGACCACGAACGACCATATACACTTGGCTCTCACCAAGGGGAGTTGGACATCCAAGGAACATGTACTCACGCGAATCAATTCCACAGCCGTGAACAATGATATCCTTGGGACCCTTACCCATAATTTTGATCAAAAACTGGAGGCCATGTTCAATGCTGTGAACCATGAGGGCAAAGGGGCCATTGTCTTTATCAATCAGGATGTGGATTCCCTGAGCTTACTCTCCCGTCTCAGTGAGTTGAGGGACCTTCAAAAAAATGGAACCCTCAGGGCCCCCAAAATGGAAATGGACCACCGCGATTTTGGCATTGGGGCACAAATTCTCCATGATTTGGACATCACAAAAATGCGTTTACTTACCAATAGTGCACAAACCCCGCGCATTGGTATGGTAGGCTACGGTTTGGAAATCGTGGAATACGTAGGTTACTGACACTACACTTTCAAAGGCAGGCCAGTTATTAGTGCATTTACCACAAAATGGGAATCGCCACTTTATAGGGATGTCCTTTTCGTACAATTTTTTAGGACAGCGCTTTGATACATTTGTCCTCAGCACAAGAACGCTAAATAATAGTCCAATTAAATTTACAAGCCATGAATTTGCCAAAAAGATTGTTTGTAGCAATACTCACCTGTATCGTTTCCCTCGGTATGCTTTCCTGTGAACAAGATACCTTGGAACCCCTTTCTGCCACCGAACAAAATGCTGATGTCAGTATTCGAGCCAAAATTTCACCCCTACCCATTGATTTTGATTTATATAATAATTGTGGAGAGAGGGTAGACGAATGTGACCTTGCTTCGGCTCCAACTACGGCTCCAAAGAATACCATTGAAATACGATTTAAAAAATCCACCTATGCCGCATTTCAAAATAAAACCATGGAAATTAATGTCTATAAGACCGGAAATACTTCTAAAACAGTATTGACCTGTTCAGCTCCCCTTAGCGGCAAACCCATTTTTATATTGACGAGTAATGATTTCCTTAACAACACCCAGTATACGGTGGAGGTAAGGGATGTCTCTGTGGGAAGTGGTAGTGTAACAACAAAATCAATTACAACGGACAGTTGTATGCCTTCAGGGCCACTTGATCCAGAGCCTATAGAGCTTTAAGGACTGTTTGCTTGGAAGAGAATGTATGTCCAAATATCTGACCGGAATAAGGTGGAAATTTATGTTATATTGAAGATATGTCCCACCAGGGTTTACATCACGTCTTCTTGCCCAAATCAGACCTATTAAAAAGGTATGTGGCGAGCTTTAATGTCCTACGGGCAGATAGGGATGAAAAGAGTGCCATCACGTATTACACCTTTCCCCAAAGTGGTACGGAAATAGTCTTTTTTAACCAATCTGAAATCATCGTAAACGACAATGAGATT
The DNA here is from genome assembly GCA_040830145.1 of Flavobacteriaceae bacterium. GTDB lineage: Bacteria > Bacteroidota > Bacteroidia > Flavobacteriales > Flavobacteriaceae > JBFOLQ01. The sequence continues at coordinate 2,938 of JBFOLQ010000291.1, forward strand.
GGCATACGGAAAGACTCACGAAAAAAGGCGGAAGTAGTGTTCTGTGGGAAGTTCTTGACCCCCATCAAGGTCACCTACTGGGACCGTGTGCAAAAAATTGCCGTCCATTTCACTGAGACTGGAATCATCAACTTTTTTCCGAATTACTATATGTCGTATGGAAAAAAGAATTTACAACGGCTGCCTATGGATACATTGGGGCTAGACCCTACACGGCTGTTCTCCGAAGATGTGGAAAGTGCCATTGAACATTTGGAGGCTTACCTCCTTTCCCTGTATTCACCCAATAGTTTGTCGGTCATAGAACAAGCGGCAGAGATGGTAAAGACGAACCCCACGATGCGCACAGGTGAATTGGCCAAACAGGCCAAGATGGGGAAAAAGACCTTTGCCCGTCAGTTCAAAAAGCATGTGGGGTGTACGGTTTCCAATTTCAAGCGTATTAGTCAGTTCAAGAAAACGGCACGGAGTTATTTTGATGGGCCACACAAAAATTTGGTGCAATTGTGCTATGACAACGGCTATTATGCTGCGTCTGACTTTTACAGGCAAATCCGTAGGACCACTCGCTTGAATCCCAAGGAATTTTTTAAAAATATTCAACGGATAGGCCCCAAAAACAGAATCTACATTTTTGAATAAAAAAATGGCTTATCCTACAATGGATTCCAATACATTTTTCATTTGTTCAGCCCGTCTACTGACATCATGCTTTGTCCATCCCAATTTAATCAAGCACGAAATGGTACGTCCCATCCAATGGTCAGATTGGGAGAAATCTGATTGGGAATAGTCGGGCATGCCCCCATGTATTTCCTTAGGAAGCGGTCCCAATGTTCTTTTCTGGATCAAGTGCTCCCATTTTCTGTAATAATGCCACCCATTGTCAAACCAATAAAAACAACCATCAATACCGGCTTCGCCCAGTGCCTTGTGTGCGGCCTGTGCCTTCTCCGGGGATGGTAGAAAAAAGCTCAGGAACGAATAATTTTCCACACCGCCCTCAGGAACCTTTCTAAATACAATGCCCTCCACCTTGGAAAGGGCTTCCCGTATACTAGTGTAGTGCTCCTTTTGAATGGACAGAAATTCATTTAATCGGCCCAACTGCGCCAACCCCACGGCGGCATTGAGTTCCGATATTCTATAATTGTATCCCATAAAGGGGTGCCCCTCTGCCCCACGATCATTTCCAATATGGTCGTGCCCATGGTCTGAATAGTGGTCCGCATTTTGGTGGTAGGTTTCATTTTGGGTGATAATGGCGCCGCCTTCCCCACACGTGATGGTTTTGACATAATCAAATGAAAAGACACCCAAATCCCCAATGCTTCCCAGTGGCTTACCCTGATACTGTCCCCCAATGGCCTGGCAGGCATCTTCCAGAAGTAGGAGGCCATGTGTGTCACAAATATCCTTGAGTGCATCCAACTGGGCCATGGAACCACACATATGTACGGGCATGACCACTTTTGTCTTAGGGGTAATGGCTTTTTCAACAGCTTTTGGGGCCAGTGTAAGGGTATCATCTATATCGACCAAAATGGGAATGGCCCCTACCGATAGAATAGCCTCAAAACTGGCTACAAATGTAAAAGTGGGCAGAATGACCTCATCGCCTGCCCCAACACCGGCACTGGCCAAGGCCACTGTCAATGCCGCCGTGCCACTACTTACAAGTTGGGCATGCTTTACCTGAAACCTTTTACAAAGGGCCTGCTCCAATTCCAAGGCCTTCCAATGGCCCTTGCGTATGCCCTCAAATCCGTAACGCATCAATACTCCCGTATCGAGCACTTCATGTACTTGTTTTCTTTCGGCCTCGCCAAATAGTTCAAATCCTGGCATATTGTCAACTCTTATGGTGTAAGATCTTTGAATTCTATAATACTCTCCTCCATGGGCTTGCGTACTTTTTTGAAGTCGGCAAACATATCGTCCAAGGCCCTGTGACCAATGGGCATGGCCAAGACAGACTGAAGATTTTTACCACTAAGGCCCAATACGTGATCATAGGCATTCGGTTGAATCCCCTCCATGGGGCACGCATCTATTTTTTCAATGGCGCAGACCGTGAGTAGATTGCCCATGGCCAAATAGGCTTGGTTTATGGCCCAGCGATTGATATCCTCTGCCTTTTTTTCCTGAAAATTGTGGATGAGCTCATTTTTAAAGGGAGCCAATACCTCCTCCTGTGTCCCTCGAATTTCCCCAACCTTATCAAAATAGCGGGTGATATAATCAGAATCCACATCCGTTCGAATACAAAAAATCAATAAGTGCGAGGCTTGGGCGACTTGTTGCTGGCCAAATGAATGCGCAACCAACTTTTGTTGCAGGGCTTTATCCTGAACAATGACCAGTGATATGGGTTGCAGTCCATACGAAGTGGCGGTTAGGTTAAAGGCCTCTTTAAGAAGCTCAATTTTTTTGGGGGGAAGTAGCTTTTCCCCATCAAATTTTTTAACGGCGTAGCGCCATTGTAAATCATGTATGATAGAATCCAATTTCTTTCTTTTAGTGAAGTGGTTTAAACTTTCCCAAACTAGTTAAAAATAACTGTTTTGTATCTATATCTTGCCGGCATGGCAGGTTCGCTTCAACCCAAAAGTTTACACCACTTTAATTAAAAAACCACAGCTTAATGGCCATAATCAATACCATGGCCACCAAGAAAAACTTTATATAACCGTCCCCTTTTTTTACGGCAATCCTACTTGAGAACCATGCTCCGGCTGCATTTCCAATGGCCAACACCAGCCCTACTTTCCAAACCACCTTATCATTTACAATAAAAACGACCAAGGCGGCCAAGGTATAGATAAAGACAACGGCCACTTTGGTGGCATTCACCCTAACTAGGTTCATTTGATGCACATAATGTAGAAAAAGAATGATTATAAACCCAATACCAGCATTGATGAACCCTCCATAAATACCAAAGAAAAAGAAGGCCAGCATACCTATCCACCGATACTTCCCCGTAATGCGCTCCTCAAGTTCCGTCATTTTCATTTTGGGCTTAAAAAGAATGAGAACGACCACGGCCATCATTACAATACTCAAAATTCGATTGAAGGTCTCTCCCTTTATGTCCACAGCGATATAGGCGCCCAATATGGCCCCGCAAAGTGCTGAAAA
>JBFOLQ010000292.1:0-9008 GCA_040830145.1 Flavobacteriaceae bacterium
AAAATGTATAGACTACAAAAAAAAGTATGGTACTAGGTATTTGGTCATTAACTATAGAATGATGGGGCATAAGTACTGTACCAACAAACTCTTTGACAAAGGGTATGAAATGTACAAAAATGCCGTTGAAGACGAAGGTAATCTTGGTCCTGCCTCACTCAGTGTTGACTATGCCTATTTGGGATGGGCCTACTTTAAGATGGACCCAAAGAACAATTTTGAGAAAGCCAATGAGCATTATGATACGGCACTGCGCTACAACGATTCCATCAGTAAAAAAAACAGCAAGTTGCTTATAGGATACAAATTGGCCCTTGAGCGCAAGATATGGAGCCTAAGGGCCTTGAATAGGCATCAAGAAGCTGACAAAATAAAATTGGAGCTATTGTCAGCCAAGGACAGGATAAACCAGAGAAAAAAGGACGATAAGTTTAAGGAGTTTCGCTTAAACAATATGTTGGGCCTCAAGTCAAAAAATAACAGATTGAACCGCCTAAGGCGTGCCAACGAACTTCAAAAAGAAAGGCTTGACAAGCAACGGGTACTGAATATGGCCTTTTCACTTCTGGGAATTCTGTCATTGGTACTGCTCTATCTTTTTTATGGAAACCGAAAAAACCTTCGTAAGATCAAATTCCTTAACAAAAAGCTGAGGGGTACACTCTCAGACGTAGAAGACATCAACCAGACGTTGCATTCGAGAAACGTTGAGATTACCAGATTATTGAATCTTAATGAAAGGACCTTATTCTCTAAAGTCCTGCAAGTTTCCACGTATAGGGATGTCATGAATAAAATGGCCAACGATTTGTCTCGATTGATTGAATCAGGGGAACCTATAAGACCAGGCCAATTGTTTACCACTGAGAAAACACTACGAGGTCTTATTGATGAAAAGGAGGTTTGGGACGATTTTCGCATCCAATTCGAAAAAACCAGACCTGATTTTTTTGGGAAATTGAAAAAGACAGTTCCTGATTTGACCGTGAATGAACTGAAACATTGTGCTTACGTGGTTTCAAAGTTGAGGACGAAAGAAGTATCCAATCTTATCAACGTATCTCCAAGAAGTGTGGAAACAGCCCGCTATCGGATTAAAAAGAAATTGGGACTCAACAAAGAGGAAAGCTTGTTTGACTTTCTACAAGGTTTAAACATGGATACCGGGAAAGGGGTGGCTTGATGTTGATCAATCCTTTTAGTGACGGAACCCTTTGACGAGTATAGGGGTCAATGGGACGACAGGAGTTGCTTAAATTTTTCCTTATAAGTCGCACTTAAGGGGATAACGCCCATTTTTGTATGGATTTGGTTGCCAACAACCTTGTGGATCTTTGCAATGTTCACCACATAGGAACGATGTACCTTAATAAATCCGGATGGTGCCAATTTCTTCTCCCAGTTTCCCAAACTATCATGTACTAAGTACGATGTTGTGTTGGTCACCACGCTGACGTAATCCACTTCTGCCTTGATGTAAGCTATACTGTCAACAGCAATATTATAGAATGTTTTATCCGCATAAATGAACATACTGCTTCCTTTTTGGGGCATGGCCCTGTTAAGGTAATCCTTGATTCTAATGATTGATTTGCAGAAGCGTTCATAAGAAAAGGGTTTTACCAAGTAGTCCATGACCGCCTCTTCGTAGGCTTCCAATGCGTATGCGGCAAAGGCGGTGGTTATGATTACCTTGGGAGGGGCGGATAGGGTCTTCAGGAAGGAGAGGCCATCAATTTCGGGTAGTTGTATGTCCAAAAAAATGAAATCTACCTGTTCCAGTTCACTTGGAGGAACGTCCATGCCACTTTCATATTCACCTATGCAGTGCAAGGAAGGGGTCTTGTGTATATAGGTTTTCAGGATCTCCCGGGCATCAGCCTCATCCTCTATGATCAAACACCGTATCATCTTAGGTCAATTTTTAATTGTATTTGGAATATGCCCCCATCCCGTACAATGGATAGTTGGTGCTTATCAGGATATAATAAATCCAGTCGCTTTTGTGTGTTCTTGATGCCTATTCCACTGTTCTTCCATTCCATATGGGGTGTGGAATCACTATCAAAAGGGTTTCGGCATTCAAAGTTAAAGATACCATTACGCAATATGATCTTTATGGTTATTTCATGTCCGTTCCCTTTTAACAAGCTGGTATATTTAAAGGCATTCTCAATGAAAGAAATCAATAAAAGTGGTGAGATGACCATCCCTGGCCGATCTATTTGATGCGAAAATGATATAGATGTCTTTTGTGATAGGCGTTTTTCCTGTAAATGGATATAATCGGTTATGTGTGCTATTTCTTCCTTAATGGTTACTTTATCTTGACCTCCCTCCTCCAAAAAATAACGGAAACTGTTGGAAAGAGTAAGGATAAGATCTGGGGTTTCCTTATCTTTTTTAAGGGCTTTGGCATATATGGTATTTAATGTATTGAACAAAAAATGGGGATTTATCTGAGCCTTTAGGGCATTTAGTTCCGCTTTGTTTTTTTCTTCGGTAATCGCATGGAGCTTTAGCCTGACCCCATACATCCTCTTAAAGGTATACAAGGCGTAAAAAATACTCCCAAAGCTTAAATAGGTAAGGGAATTGGTCATAAAATGCATGATAAAATGCTCCTCTCCTGTATGAAAGAATCGGTCAAAATACTCATAGCCAACTAAATGTAAAATATAGATAATGGGTAAATAGACTGTGTATTTTCTTTTGTCCTTTAAGGGAAAAAGCCATAAGTATAGGATGTATGAAATGGACATTTTAAAAAAAAGGGCTGTCAACTCATGCAACACATCCATGGTGTACCCTCCTTCTCTCCCACTATATTTCACATAAGGGTATACAAAAACAAAGCACCAAAAAACAATGTGCAAATAGGGTTCCAGTTTTATGAACCTTTCATACGTGCGTTGCGTGTCCATGTCTAAATCGGTTCCTTTCCTGGCATGATTCCATTGATATTCATACTGGTTTAGGGCAGGCCATTGGTCAGCTGTTCATCAACCGGTACTTTCATTGAGCCTGTAGGTCCTTTTCTTACGTTCCCTTTGCCTTACGCTCCCTTTCAATATCTTGTATTGGGCACTGAGCAAGATACCAAAAGTCTGTGATTGCAAGCGCCATACGGTATATTGCGTAAAATCTTGGGTCACTGTTTTTCTTTTTAAAAGGTTGTTGTCAAAGACATCGATGATTCTGAGACTCGTTGTCAACCTATTGTCCATCATTTTGGCCCGAATGGCCCAATCCAATCTGTGTCTCGGTTCAATCTGTTCAAACGTATATTGCCTTTTTGGACTGAACCGATAACTTAGGTCGGTCGTGATATTTTTGGTAATCCTGAAATTATTTCTGAGTTGCACACTACTGGAGAAAAGATCATCCCAAGTTACAAGCTCATTATGTAGCACCTTTGTAACGTAGATATTGGCATTGAGGGAAGCATCCCAAAATGGGGCAATATCGTATTTGAAATGGGTTTCCACACCATAGGTGTGGTTTGTCCCTTTGTTTTGAAAAGTCACCACTTGTACCCGTTCGTCCTCAATGTCATTGAAACGTACGATAACATCTTTGATGTGCCGATAAAAAAGGGTCAATGATGTATTGAACCCACTCCCTATTTTTTGATAATTGAACTCCAAAACATCACTCAATTCAGGCTTTAGGGAGGCATTGCCTTCAAATCTAAAATGTGGATTGCCCAATTGAAAAGGGTTGATATGGTGAAGATTGGGTCGGGAAATACGTTTGCTGTACCCCAATTTGAATATATGTTGTCCCTCCCAAGGGGTGTAACTTACATGAACCGCAGGAAAGAGGTTCGAAAAGTTACGATGGGCCGTAGTATTGCCCAAGCTAAGCTTTGACTTTGCATCAAAGTACTCGTGTCGCAATCCCATTTGTGCCTCTAGTTTATCTTTTTTGACCTTTAGTTGGACATATGTCCCCAGTAAGGATTCGTTGTAATCGAAAAAATGGTTGAAATCAGCATCGGGTTCATTGATCTTTTGGCTTGATTTGGTTTTTCCCGTATTTAAGGAGGCCCCTGTTTCCAATAACCATTGCTTTGATATGGGCCACCTGTAGTCCAATGATAGGGTATGGATGGTATTGTTGTCATTCATATATTGTCCATGTAAAAATTCACCATTGATATAGTCCTCCGCAGGGTATTGATTTCGATTTGTGTTTATGTTAAAATCAAACTCCAAAAAATGGCTTTCATCCGCAAATTTTCTTCGGTAGTTAAGGTTATATATGTTGGTGTAATGAAAATGCTTTGAATCCCTTAAATAATTGTAATCGTCTTGATGTGGCATGTTAAAATAGTGGGAAGTATTGTTGAAACTATGGTGGTCATCGGTAAAATTGAACCGAACGGAAATATCATTTTTATCATCTGCATAAAAATCGATTTCCGTGTTTACCGTTCTTACCAGACCATAGAAATCCACTGGGGTAAAGATACTTTGGGTATTCCCATCTGAAAATAAGCGATCCACCGTTTGTTTACTTCCCATCTTACGTCCATTTTGTGATGCACTGATGTTAAAGTTGATATTGCCACTATTGTAATTTGAAGATACCCCATACCCATAACGCCTTGTGCCCACAGAACCATCAATGTCCAAGTTGACCCCCAAAGATTTGTTCTTTTTTAAAACGATGTTGATGATTCCTGATAACCCATTGGCTTGGTACTTTGCGGAAGGTGATGTAATGATTTCAACGCTTTTTATGGAATTGGAAGGTATCTGTGATAGTAATTCAGAGGCCCGTAATGGTGATGGTTTTCCATTAACGAGTATTCTCACATTGTTATTTCCCCTCAAGGAAACTATGCCTGTACCAGGATTGGTCTGTATCTCGGCAATTTGGTCAAAAGCCTCCAAAGCAGTTGTTCCTGCCTGTTGCAGATCGGCTCCCAAATTAATGACCTTACGATCTATTTTGAATTCGACAGAAGTCCTTTCTCCCTCCACAACTACTTCCTCCAACATATTGATGTCCGGTTTTAACCGAATCAAAATGGCATCCCCATTGGGGATTTGTGAAATGTCCATACGATGGGTTTCATATCCTATGAAGCTAACCACCATATGGGTATATTCTTTCTGGGTCGTCAATTCAAAGGTCCCATCCTCTGTGGTGGATACCCCATCGGTTAAAGTGTCATCAAGGTATAGGGCCACAGTGGCATACGGAATCAATTGTCCACTGGCGTCATCGACCACCTGCCCCTTAAGCACAATGTCTTTCTGTGCATAGGTGAACATTCCCCCGAAAAGAAACCATAAAGAGATGATTGACTGTATGTGTTTGATCTTGTTCATGGGACAAATCACGGGAAGTGGCCATCCCCATAAAATTTTTTTCTGTGAAATGGGTATGGGCTTCTGCCAATAATGCAAACTATGGCAAGTACGTCTCAAATTATGAATGGATATGGTAGATGCCGTAGGTTCCCATCCTTGTTATTGTACCACCATAATCGAGAGGCACTGATTACCGTTCTGGAACAATTTCTTGACTTTCAGGAAACACCTCTCTGTGGCAGGTGTTTTTCATTAGGTTAGTTTGTAGGAAAAACCTAATTTTAAAAGGTCTGTTTGGCCTCATGGCCAATGGTCTACAATACTAATCCACCTAAAAACCAACCATGAAAACAAAAACGTATGTAGCGCTATGCGCGGCCGCCCTTGTGCTGGGCTCCTGTTCCAAAGAAGAATCCCCCGTACTGTCCCCTACTTTGGAATCCCAGCAAGATCCACTGACCCATAGGGAAATAGACCAAAAAATTGATGGACTCATCGCTGAGAAGGGAATTTTTGAATGGCATATGGTCGATGACCATACCCTTTGGAGCGCCCTTGTTATTTCAGATAGTTTATTGTCCGTTGGCTACGGGAAGGATTCTGGGCATTTTTCAAAACAGGCTGATAAAACAGCCTCCAATCAGATTAAGGATGATCTGTTATCCATCATTGATCATAACCAGGGGGCCAATGATGGAAAATCAACCGTTTCTTCCCTGGTTTATGATGACGAAGTGCTGACCCATATGGACGTGAAGGTCTATGGTATGGAGACGATTTCGGCACTCCGTGGACAGCGAGGGGTACGTTTTATGGAACCGATTGGATATCAATATGGTGGGCTGGAACCCCAAGTAGGTCCCCATGAAAAATCATCCTCAGGTTCAGGTTGTGGTTTTGAATCGGCGACCCTGCATTCGGGGGATTATAGTACGATTTCCCCTGGGGCCAAGGTACCTTGGGCATTTTACATCCATAATATTCCCCAGGCGTGGTCCCATAGCACCGGGAGTGGCATTGGTATTGGGATTATTGATACGGGCATCTCCCCGCGGCAATCCTTGCTCAATGGAAATTTTAATGATGGCCATTCGTCCGGTCGCTATGTACGAAAATATGGGACTTTTGTGGATTCTTGGTGGCCGTGGTCCAAAAAGACGGATGGTCCCCATGATAAATGTGGCCATGGTACCAGTATGGCAGCTGTTGCCACCTCTCCGAGAAATAACGATGGCCAACCCGTAGGGGTGGCCTATAATGCAAACCTCATTTCATACCGTGCAGCCAAAAATGTTGTATTGGACAGCTATCACGAACAAAAGGGGACAGCCAATGCACTGGTGGCACTGGGCAAGCGAAGTGATGTCAAGATTATTTCCATGTCCATGGGCCATATTTTTTCTGTGGGAAGAATCAAGGATGCGGTTCGATATGCCCATAATAGGGGGAAATTGATTTTTGCCGCCGCCGGGACCTCTACTTCCTTTACCAATTGGGCAGGAGTGGTCTTTCCGGCCTGGATGTCTGAGACCGTTGCTGTGACAGGTGTGAACGATAGAAGCTCTTATCAGGAATGCAATACTTGCCATACGGGCAGCGAAGTAGACTTTACCGTAGTCATGCAGCGCAATGGAAATACGGCCCGTACCATTCCCGTTTTAAGTTATTACAACGGACAGAAAGATTATGTGGGTGGTTCCTCCGTGGCAACGGCTACGGCGGCCGGAATTGCAGCTTTGGTCTGGGCAAGGCACCCTTCATGGTCTCGGGCACAGGTATTGCAAAAACTCAAACAGTCATCGGATTTCTACCCCAATAAACATTCGCGATATGGTCATGGCAACATTGATGCCCTTCAGGCTGTACAGTGAAATAGTACTTTGATGGACGAAGGGGATTGGCATATTGGTATTTGATACCCCCAATCCCCTTTTTTTATGTAATAAACGGTTCCCTTTGTCTTGAACATCGTAATTTTTTGACGTATTGGGCCCATAAAAAAAAGGCGTTCCTTAGATTTGTTGGTTTAGAAACCCGGAAAAATGAGCATGCAAAAAACATTGTTTGACAAAGTATGGGACTCACATGTGGTGCGCCGTATTGAAAATGGCCCTGATGTTTTGTTCATAGATAGGCACTTAGTGCATGAGGTAACAAGTCCCGTAGCTTTTTTGGGACTTAGGAACAGAGGTATCAAAGTACTCCATCCAGAAAAGACATTTGCCACTGCGGATCACAATACACCGACCCAAAACCAACACTTGCCTGTTACGGACCCTCTTTCAGCAAATCAACTGAAGGCACTGGAGGAAAATGCCAAGGAGTTTGGCATTCCCTACTGGGGGTTAGGGCATGAAAAGAACGGAATAGTTCATGTAATAGGGCCTGAAAATGGCATTACCTTACCTGGGGCCACCATTGTATGTGGTGACTCGCATACTTCTACCCATGGGGCTTTTGGGGCCATTGCCTTTGGTATAGGCACCTCTGAGGTAGAGATGGTACTGGCCACCCAGTGCATTATGCAGCCCAAGCCCAAAAGTATGCGCATAAATGTCAACGGCTCATTGGGGAAAGGGGTTACCCCCAAAGATGTGGCCCTGTACATTATCTCCCAATTGACCACTTCCGGGGCTACTGGCTATTTTGTGGAATATGCTGGGGAAGTGTTTCAGAACATGAGTATGGAAGGCCGTATGACGGTCTGTAACCTCAGTATAGAAATGGGAGCCCGCGGGGGTATGATCGCTCCCGACGAAAAAACATTTGCCTATATAAAAGGAAGGGAGTTTACTCCAAAGGAAGCTGAATGGAACAAGGCCATGGCCTATTGGGAAACCCTCTATTCGGATCAGGGGGCCTCATTTGACCGTGAATTGACTTTTAATGCCGGGGACATTGAACCTATGATTACCTATGGGACCAATCCCGGAATGGGCATTGGAATTTGTAATGGTATTCCAAAGGCTGAGAATGTGGAAGGAGGAGCGGCCTCGTTCAAAAAATCATTGCAGTACATGGATTTCAATGAAGGGGATGCCATGATGGGCAAAAAGGTGGATTTCGTATTTCTCGGAAGTTGCACCAATGGTCGCATAGAGGATTTCAGAGCCTTTGCATCCATCGTAAAGGGACGAAAAAAAGCTGACCATGTAACGGCGTGGTTGGTACCGGGATCTCATAAAGTGGTCCAATCCATTCAGGAGGAAGGCCTAATGGATGTACTGTCGGAAGCAGGCTTTGTGCTTCGCGAGCCAGGTTGTTCCGCCTGTTTGGCCATGAACGATGATAAGATTCCCGCAGGAAAGTACGCCGTTAGTACCAGCAACCGAAACTTCGAGGGACGTCAGGGCCCTGGGGCCCGGACTTTATTGGCAAGTCCATTGGTGGCCGCCGCCGCCGCTGTTACCGGCAAGGTGACCGATCCCCGGGAACTAATGGAAATGAAAATTGCTTAAGGCTTTATGCTTTAAGCTATATGCTCAAGTAATGAGGGATTTCAGAAAGTATAGGGTTTGGGAGTTGGGCCACAACTTGACTTTGGACATTTACAAAAGGACCAATGATTTTCCTAAAGAGGAAATTTATGGTTTGATATCCCAAATGAGAAGAGCTTCCTACTCCATTCCTTCCAATATTGCGGAAGGATGTGGTCGTGAGTCGCAACCAGATTTTAAAAGATTTTTG
>JBFOLQ010000293.1:0-8526 GCA_040830145.1 Flavobacteriaceae bacterium
AACAGTACAGAGGACTTGATAATGAGGATGATATTGTATCGCTTCTCAACCACTGTATTTTTGATTTGAATGGAAGGCCCCCATCCATTGATACGCCTTTGCATGGTCTGTTACCCTTTAATCATATTGATCACTTGCATCCGGATGCCATCATTGCCATTGCCGCTGCCAAAAACGGAGAGGATATTGCAAGGGATATCTGGGGCGATGATATAGGTTGGATACCTTGGCAACGTCCGGGGTTTGACCTTGGGTTGAAGCTTGAAAAAAAATTGGGGGATAATCCTGGGATGCGAGGCGTTATTTTGCAAAACCACGGTTTGTTCACCTGGGGAGATACGTCATATAGTTGCTACTTGAACAGTCTTGAAGTTATTGAAATGGCCGCTGCTTATATCGATGCTGCAGCACCGACCAAAACCCTCTTTGGAGGAGTGCGATTGCCCTTGGTGCCCGCCAGTAAAAGAAGAAAGCAAGCGGCACAATTAGCTCCTATTTTGAGAGGTTTTTGTGCATCGGACAGAAGTATGGTAGGCCACTTTAACGATACGGCCCAAGTCTTGGAGTTCATCAATAGTAACGATTTGGGGAGACTGGCGCCAATGGGGACGTCGTGTCCCGATCATTTCTTGCGTACCAAGATAAAACCATTGGTTCTGGACCTTGAATGGGATGCCGACCTCACCGATGCCGAAAGCATAAAAGAACAATTATCCCATTCCTTTCAACAGTACCGAAAGGAGTATGCCGAATATTACAACACTCATAAAGTGGCAAGTAGCCCTGGCATACGGGACCCTAATCCGGTAGTAATTATTTATCCAGGAATAGGGATTTTCACTTTTGCCAAAAACAAACAAACGGCCCGTGTGGCCAGTGAATTTTATGTAAACGCCATCAATGTGATGCGTGGATCGGAAACCATTTCTGAATACACCGCACTTCCAAGGCAGGAAGCCTTTAATATAGAGTATTGGTTATTGGAAGAGGCAAAGCTAAAAAGGATGCCCCCAGAGCGGCCCTTGACTGGAAAGGTGGCCTTTGTTACGGGAGGAAGCGGTGGTATTGGTAGTGCCATTGCCCAGAAATTTGTCGAGGAAGGCGCTGCGGTGGTCTTAACGGATGTAGACGGGGACAACCTTCATAAGATTCTAACATTGTATCAGACAGATCAGGCCGTTGCCCTGTCATGTGATGTAACGAATAAAAAGTCGATTAAAAATGCCTATGATAAGGCGTGCCTGGCATTTGGTGGGGTAGATATCATTGTGCATTCAGCAGGCCTTGCCATTTCCAAACCTTTGGAGGAAACCACTTCAAAGGATTGGCAAATTTTGCAGGATGTTATGGTACGGGGTCAGTTTTTGATCATTCAAAAGGGGGTCGATATCATGCGAAAACAGCAACTTGGAGGGAACGTGGTCAATATAGCCAGTAAGAATGGATTGGTATCAGGTCCCAACAATGTTGCGTATGGTACTGCCAAAGCGGCCCAACAACATATGACACGGTTACTGGCAACAGAGCTGGCAAAGGATAAGATTCGGGTAAATACGATCAATCCTGATGGGGTCATCGTGGGGAGCAAGATTTGGGAAGGCAAATGGGCCAAGGGCAGGGCTGAATCAAATGGGGTGTCTGTAGCGGAGTTGCCAGAGTTCTATGCCAAGAGAAACTTGTTAAAAGAGGTTATTTTGCCAGAGGATATTGCCAATGGGGTCTTTTCAATGGTAGGGGTGCTGACAAAAAGTACAGGCAACACCATTAATGTAGATGGGGGAATGCCCAATGCGTTTGTGAGGTAACCTCTTGTAGATGAAGTACTAAAAAAGCGTGAATGGAGATACGACAGCATCAGATAGCCGAGTACAATGAAAAGCACAAAGGTTTACTGACCGTTGAGCTGGACTATCTTGCCACTCGTTTGGGTTCCATGAATGTGGATGTTGGATCCATAGTGCAAAAGCTCATGGATTTTCAAGTCGCCATTCCCAGTTGGGCGTTGGGTGCGGGAGGCACCCGCTTTGGAAGGTTTTCCTATGGTGGGGAGCCCGCTTCCTTGGAGCAAAAGATACAGGATGTGGGAATGATACATCAGTTGACACAAACGGCTGGTGCCATTTCATTGCATATTCCTTGGGATAGACCAACAGACATTCAGGCCATCAAAGAGGCGGCGGTACAGAACAATATTGTTTTTGATGCCGTAAACTCCAATGCCTTTCAAGATCAGCCCAATGCCAAGGAGAGCTATAAATTTGGCTCACTGTCAAGCACCCATGAAGGGGTTAGGGAACAAGCCATTGCCCATAACAAAGAGGTAGTTGAAATTGGGGAAAAGTTGGGGTCAAAGAGCATGACCATATGGCTGCCGGATGGTGCTAATTTTCCCGGGCAACATAATTTTCAGCGGGCCTTTACCCATACGTTGGACAGTGTACGGGATATATACGGGGCCATGCCCCATGATTGGAGACTTTTTTTGGAATATAAACCATATGAGCCCAATTTTTATAGTACGGTCATAAGTGATTGGGGAACTTCCCTCTTACTGGCCAAGGAATGTGGCGATAGGGCCTTTACCTTGGTTGATTTGGGACATCATTTGCCCAATACCAATATTGAGCAGATAGTGGCCATTTTAATGCTTCAGGGCAGGCTAGGGGGTTTTCATTTCAACGATAGCAAGTACGGTGATGATGACCTTACCGTAGGTGCTATAAAGCCATATGCGCTTTTCCTGATTTTTAGTGAATTGGTCTATGGGATGGAAAACAATACGAACAATCCCCCCTTGGCCTGGATGATCGATGCCAGTCACAATACCAAGGATCCCTTGGAAGATTTGATACAGTCCTTGGAAGCCATTATGATTGCATATGCAAGGGCCTTATTAGTGGATCATGCCCAGTTGAAACAAGCGCAACTGGCCCATGATGTGGTCCAATGTCAAGAATTGCTGCAGGATGCCTTTAGAACTGATGTGAGACCTTTGGTAAAACAGGCAAGGTTATTGGCTGGAGGGGCTATTAACCCTCTGGATACCTATAGGGAGTTTGAAATACGAAAGGGCCTTATCAAAGAAAGGGGGCATGGGACTAGGGCCACGGGCCTGTAATATTTAATAAGGCATGGGGAAAGGAAAAAATGTGGTGGCCATATTTGATATAGGAAAGACCAATAAGAAATTTTTTCTCTTTGATGCAAATTACCGGATAGTACACCAGGAATATACAAGATTTGAGCCGTTAGAGGATGGGGATGGTTATCCGGCAGAGAATTTGGTTCTTTTGAAAGAATGGATGGTGGCGCGATTGAAGGCGGCCATTGCATCAAAAGAGTATCATGTAACGGCCGTTAATTTTTCAACCTACGGGGCCAGTTTGGTACATATAAACACTTCGGGAGAGGTGATCACACCCGTATATGATTACACCAAACCGTTACCAAGGGATACAACGGATGCCTTTTATAAGACCTATGGGGGTAGGTCAACCATTGCACAGGAAACGGCCTCACCACAACAGGGAGCGTTGAATTCAGGGTTGCAGCTCTATTGGCTCAAGTGGACAAAACCGCATATTTTTAAAAAAATCGCCTTTTCATTACACTTGCCACAATACCTTTCCTATATGTTCACGGGGGTGCCGATAAGTGAGTATACCAGTGTGGGATGCCATACCAATCTTTGGAATTTTGAGACAAAGGCCTATCATCGATGGGTGCATCAAGAAAGAATAGCTCCACTATTACCTCCTATGGCCAAGTCACGTTCCAGTGTTACCATTACACATCTTGAGAGAAAACTGCGGGTAGGGATGGGTATTCATGATAGTTCGTCCGCACTGATTCCCTATTTCTTGGGGCAAAAAGTACCTTTTTTGTTGCTTTCCACGGGCACCTGGAATGTAGCATTGAATCCGTATGGGGAAGATTTACTGTCCCAGGAGGATATGGAAAGGAATGGCCTATGCTATTTACAAATGGATGGTACTCCCGTGAGGGCGGCGCGTCTTTTTTTAGGAAAGGAATTTGAGGTTCAGGTGGTGGCCTTATCCCAATTTTTTGGAAAAGCTCCAGACTATCATACAACCGTGGAATTTGATATGGACAGGGTGTTGGCCTATAAAAGGGCGGATAGAAATTGTTTTGACCTTAAAATACCATTACGGCCCAAACCAGTTACAAGCGAGGTACTACAACGATTTGAATCCTTTGAGCAAGGCTATCATCAATTGATGATTGAACTAGTTGCCATACAGGCTCAAACCATAAGAACAGCCTTGGGCAGAACAAAAAAAATACAACGGATGTATGTGGACGGAGGGTTTTCGAACAACCGAATTTTTATGAAGCTGTTGGCCCATACATTTGGGGAATTGGAGGTAATGACGACTGATTTCCCTTCAGGGGCCGCATTGGGGGGCGCCATGGCCATCACCCATGGAAAAGTAGGGGCTGGGTTTTTGGAACAGCACTATACGTTTCGCCATATTGAACAACCCATATGGAAGGTGGAATGATGAAAAAATCCCTAGTTTCGTGAAAGACAATATTCCCGAAGCATAACACCCAATCGGGGACCAAAATCAGTTGGAAATGAAGATACCAAATAGATATGCCCTTATGCTCCTTTCCCTAGGGTTTGTGGGCGTATATTCATGTACAAAAACAACAACCCTAACCGTTACCAATGACTTGCCCATAGCAAGGTCTTTTGAAACCTTGTCGGTGAGCGCCGGTGACCTAAAATTACCATCATCCACGACTTTGGAGTTATATGGCATTCGGGATGATAAGGGTGAAGAACAACCGGTTCAGTATGTAGACACTGATGATGATGGAAGAAAGGATGTCTTGCTGTTTCAGCCCATAATGGCCCCTACATCAGAACGGAGGTATGTTCTTTTTGAGCGAGAAGGGGTTGCAAGTGAAAAAGAGCCCACAATTTGTTATTCCCGTTTTGTGCCGGAAAGGACCGATGATTATGCGTGGGAAAACGACAAGGTAGCGTTTCGCATGTTTGGCCCCGTAGCCCAAAAGATGTACGAAGATGGGGTTCAAGGGGGCACTTTGACCAGCGGGGTGGATTGTTGGTTAAAAAGGGTAGAGTACCCCATTATTGATAAATGGTACAAAAAATATACGGAACGCACAGGTTCCTATCATGAGGATACAGGTGAGGGGCTGGATAATTTTCATGTTGGGAGCAGTCGGGGATGTGGTGGCATTACCATACAGGAAAAAGAAGGTGGCTTTGCGGTCCCAAAGAATTTCACCCATTATAAAACCTTGATGAACGGTCCCATCAGAACGCAATTTCAGTTAGGGTATGAAACGTGGCTGGCCAACGGGAAGCCCGTAGATCATACGTTGACCATTACCCTTGACAGGGGAAGCAATCTCTCCAAGGTGAAAGTGGATATTTCGGGAACCCAAGGGTTTTGGACCGGGTTGACCCTTCATGAAAAGGATGGGGAAATAACGAAAGGGCAAGATGCCCCATGGATAAGTTACTGGCAGCCCCATGGAGATTCTGAACTGGGAACGGCACTATTGGCCGCCCCAAAGGTTTTTGACGGATACAGTGTTCATGAAGTGGATGAGGCAGACGCAAGCCATGCCTTTTTGAAATTACATGTCGTAAATGGCTCAGCAACATATTTTACTGGATTTGGATGGAAAAAGAGCAATCTTTTTCAAACAAAGGAGGATTGGAACAAATACCTTGATACATTTTCCCAATGTATTGAAAGCCCCATGAAGGTAGAGGTACACTGAATATACTACGGAATGCCATTATGGAAAGTATTTTTCTTCCGTAAAAAAGAAGTCAAGGTCAGTTCCAATCCAATCCTGCAAATTGATGTCAATACACAAATTTTTTAAGCAATAGGGGATTCGGAATGGTACAGTTCCCCTTTATTGATTTTCTTCTATTTGAGACGGCATTATATACCATATCATTGAAAGGCCTTGGGGATATGGTCAAAATAAGTCGGAGCCACCATAGTTTGCCAGTTCCCAATAGAAATTGTTTAATGGCGGATGCCTTTACATATATGCCATTTTCCGTTTTCAGGACAATGGTGGATTTTGAAGTTTTGAGCATGTCATGGTCTTCCAGCCAGCCCTTGCCCAATTCCGATATGTTGGAAACAAACATGAAATGATCGGAAGTGTCAAGTTTCGCCAAGTACATAACAGTATCATTGCAGAAGGGGCAATCCCCATCAAAAAACAATATTGATGTATTGTTTTTTGTATGGGGACTGGTCAAATCGATTCTCTGAAAATCTTTGGAACCCATATCAAGAAATTAATTTTCAGGGATTTTTGACCATGGAACATTCACAAACGCCCTTTCGATGCCTTTAACGCGTATCTTGATTTTTTCAAGGATTTTTTCCCAAAAGGAATTGGGTAGGAAAAAGCCATACAATGAAATAAAGAATATTTCAAAATCATAGATCATCATGAAAAAATAAATACCCAAATGAAGGAATATGCCCGAGATGAGGAAAAGGCTTCTATAGCGTTTGTTCCATACCAAGAAGACAAATAGTAGTTCAAACATAATGGTGAAATACGTAGCTAGTGTAGTGATGAACCCATTGTTGTTTATCAGTTCACTCAGGGGACTTTTAAATCGTTCCAGGTGCATAATATAATATAAGGCCGTTCCATTGAACCATACATCTGCATGTATTTTATGAATGGCCGAAATAAAATAAACATATCCCAAATGAAAACATATGGAGTAGACCGCAAGGTTGGACACCAAACGGGAAATTTTGGATGTATCCCGCCGACTTTTACCCCCAATTGTAAAGTGTTCAAAACAATTTGTGAAAAGTAAGTATAGCATTACCAAGATCATTAGGTTGTCCCCACCGTTTAGAATGGGATACACCAAGTCCTGAAGAATCTTGATTGAAATAAATAGTAGCACAAGGGTAACTTTTCGCCCAATTCCTAGCATAGTCAATAAGGCTAGGGCTACGATAGTGATTAAAAAGATACTGGGACGTTCCAAAATAATGGATGAATCAATCCCAAAGAAATCCAAAATGGTATCGGTATGTTCAAAGAAAAGGGAATTGGAGGATAACAGTACAGACTGACTTCCCCATATCAAGTATACTTTTTTGATAATGTGAAAAGCGAGAAAGACCCTAAACAGTGAAAGATAAATTGAAAAATGGTTCTTTTCCGTTAAATGATGCGTGATGTTCCTTAGTTTATCCATGCCTTTTTGTTTAAATCAAAATATTTTGTCTCAAAAACGAACTCTTCCTCGAGCTCAACATTCTCATTCTCCCGATCCGCAAATTTGGGTATGGGGACCCGGGTATAAATAATCTTGAACTTGTTGTGTTTTCTGTCCCTCATTTTGGAATTGGTTATGACACCGTAGTTCCTCAGGGTCTTTAATGATCCCGAACTGTACATTTCTTCCTCAAAATCCTTTAGGAAGTCCTCATAACATTTATCGGGAGATTTATCCTTGCAGGAGTTAAACTGATATACATTGAAACGATCTAAGATGGCATCAGAGATGGAGGTAATGGAATTGGATAGTACGTTGTCTATAATGGTTTCTTCATTATTTGCTAGAAATTTACGTTGGCGTAATGTTTGTAAAGGAACCAGGACCTCCACCAATAGGGTATCATTGGCCTCATTCAGGAATTGATAGTACAACCGGTCATTGGTTTGTGGGGGAGGGGCAAAAAAGGACCATTGCTGGTAGAAGAGGGAGTGAAAGATTTCTTTTTGGCCAAAGGATTTTATCTGTAGATAGTTTTCTGGCAGTGTGAAGAATATGGTGGCCAACCAATAAAATGAGAACACCGCAAGAATACCTATTATCTTTAGTTTCATGGATTGGTTTTTTAATGGTTAATGTACTTTCGATAGTGAGAATAATGTATACACCTCCCCTTTGACATTTTGTGGCGGAGGAGTTAAAAACGCTATAATTGACTCAATTTAAAGTCCCGTTGCGCTGTGTAGTTCTTATGGCCGAGTTCCCAATTTGGGTTTTTGAATAGGGAATAAGCCACCCTTGCCAGTTCGTTTATCATGCTTTTGCCTCTTTGGTCCCAGACCCTTTTTGCACCATTCACTACCCGTTTTACAGCTTCCTTTGGTCCATTGGTGACAACCCTTGAACTGGAATGGATATTATTATGATGGACAAATTGGGTTGTTTGGTCGAGGATGGTGACATTTCCCAGATTGTGTTCATTTGAGTCAGATGGTTTAAATGAAAATAGGATAAAGGTCAGCGCGAATATGCCTAAAATACGTGTTGTTTTTTTCATAATATATATTGGTTTGTTCAATTTTTGCTTTAATCAAGGATCCACAATTTTTGTAAGGGGAAACCTCTATCATAATTGACTTAATTTATAGCTAAGATGTGATGAATGGCTTGTACGGTGAAGGTTGGGAATTATGCCAAATAAGCGTTTCATACCATTGGCAACATCATGTTGTGCTTTTTTTCTAGGGTTTGGATCG
>JBFOLQ010000294.1:0-6196 GCA_040830145.1 Flavobacteriaceae bacterium
AAGTAATGGGGGATGATATTTACTTCATGCTTTCCCTAAATGACCTACAAAACGCCTTTTATAAAAAACTGGTTCAAAAAGATACAGAATCCAAGGAAAGTGAATTGCAGCGGATCCAAACCAAAATCAACACGGATACGGACAAATTACATACGGCACTTTCCCAATTGGGGGGCATTGTCAATACCATGGGTACGGGCAAACCTTCCCAATCACCATTTCCAGGACATTCTGACAATCTTTTATTGGGTACGTGCCAATTGATCGGAAATGAAGTAGGGTTCTCATTTGCCAAGCCCAAGTTTTTGGATTCCTATGAGGAAAGTGTCAAAAACCAATTGTTCGCCATAGGGCAGGCATCCAAGGTTCGGATTCGAAAGGTCATACTTAGGGGCACTTGGTGGAAAGAGGAAAACGGCCATATACTGGCCTTCCACAAAGAAGGGAAGACCCCAGTTGCCCTAATTCAGAAAACCCCAAAATCGTATCTCTATAAAAACTTGGACTCCAAGGAGGAAATGGAAGTCACCCAGGAAGTGTCAGAATCCATAGATCCCGTTGCCTACATGTTTTTCTTTTCCTTCGACCGCAAATTGGACTCCCTAAAAAACGTCATGCAATTTGCTATCCAGGGCATTAAAAAAGATGCTAGGTTTTTGCTATTGGCCGCCTTGGCAGGAAGTCTTCTGGGCCTATTGGTACCTGTGCTATCGGGGATAATGTTTGATGATGTCATTCCAACTGCCGATCGGAGCATGTTGGCGGAAGTCTTTTCAATCATGTTGATCATTGGGGTAGTAACGGCCTTGTTACAGTTGATTCAAGGTGTACTGCAATTGCGGGTGGAAACCAAGTCAAACGTGAACCTCCAAGGAGGTTTGATGGACCACCTGTTACGACTTCCCGTTTCTTTCTACAAAAGCTATACTGCCGGGGATTTGACCAATAGGGTTTTGAGCATCAATGCGATACGTCAAATATTATCCAATACGGTCATGACCGCAGCATTGAGCGGGGCCTTTTCAGTGGTGAATTTGGGGCTCTTGTTCTACTATGAATCCAATCTGGCGTGGATCGGGGTGGGGCTGGCCGTATTGGCCGTGTTCATCATAGGTGGTATCGGATGGCTCAAACTAAAATACGATAGGGACATATCTGACGAGCAGGGTGAAATACAGGGCTTCTTATTTGAATTTTTGTCCGGTATCACCAAAATCAGGATAACCGGTGCCGAGAAAAGAATATTTGCCCTTTGGGCTGAAAAATTTTCAAGAATGAAGCGAATGGCATTTCGTTCGGGTAGCTACCAGAACTTTATTGAGGTGTTCAACAGTTCCTACCCCTTATTCACCAATATCTTCTTTTTCTCCTTTATCTATTATACGGTTACTTCAGCCAGTTCCCCTACCGAAAGTATGATCTCGGTAGGTGCATTTATGGCCTTTATTAGTGCCTTTAACCAGTTTTTGGGAGACGCGTTGAAGATGAGCATGTCTTTGATTACCTCCTTGAATGTCGTGTCCTTGTATGAAAGGGTCAAGCCCATTCTGGAGGAAGTCCCTGAATCCACTGAACAGAGCAATGATCCAGGGGAACTCATGGGTGGCATTGAATTGAATTCGGTCTCCTTCAGATATACTGAGGAACAACCCTTGGTACTAAATGACGTATCCCTTAAAATCAATCCTGGGGAGATGGTGGCCTTTATTGGCCCTTCCGGATCGGGGAAGTCGACGATCATGCGTATTCTTTTGGGCTTTGAAGAGCCAGAAGCAGGTTCGGTATACTATGACGGGAATGCTTTTGAATCCATGAACAAGGACTTGGTAAGAAGACAGATTGGGGTGGTACTGCAAAATGGGTCCCTGATGTCGGGAAGTATCTATAAAAACATCGTTGGCAACTCAGAGCTCAACTTGGACGATGCTTGGGAGGCAGCACGAATGGCGGGAATGGAAGAGGATATTAAACAAATGCCCATGGAAATGCATACCATGGTCAGTGAAGGTGCGGGAACCTTTTCTGGGGGACAACGACAGCGATTGATGATAGCCCGGGCCATTGTCCACAAACCCAGACTATTGTTCATGGATGAAGCCACAAGTGCCCTGGACAACAAGACGCAACATATCGTTTCTGAAAGCTTGGACAACCTCCAGGCCACCAGGATTGTCATTGCCCATAGATTGAGTACCATTGTCAACGCAGATAGAATCTATGTCCTTGACAAAGGTTCCATTGTTGAGTCAGGAACCTATCACGAACTGATGCAAAAGAACGGACTGTTCACAAAATTGGCCAAACGACAAATTGCCTAAGATGGCTCTTGAGACCCTACATAATGACGTAGCTGCGTCCCCTACCCAGATAAGGGAACATTTAAAAAATGCTTTCCCCCCACCCCTTGACCAAGAGTGTCATTGCCATGTGTCTGAAAGGGTCAGCGAATCCGTTACCGCTTGGGAACGGTATGTGAAAATGGCACAAAGAGACGGGGTATTTGAAACCTTGAGGTCCATCTTTCCCCAACTTCATTTCCCCATTGAAAAAAACATAAGCCAGACCCCTCCCTATAGGGCCGTTACATTAAAAGGATTGAAGGTGCCCGGGCCTTATGAAAAAGGCATCCTGGAACCTACGGACAGGAACTCCATGGAACTACTCATCCATGACTCCATAGCGGGCCAAATACCTGTCTTGAAAGTTGGGAATGAAACGGACTTTAAAACGTTTATCCGATGCTTTTCCTATAGAAACGAACCCGTGTTGATTCCCAACTCCATGGGTGCAGCCCTTATCAAGGGAATCAACAACTGGGATAGGATCAAAAGGTACAGGGAAACATGGATGGTCCAAAACAAAGGAGGGGACTGGAAAGGGGAGTTCTTAAAAAACGTGCTCCCCAATAGGCACCTTTACCAAGACCAATTGATCATCCTGTCCCAAAAACCGTATAGTGGGGTCCCGGCCAAGCATTTGGGGTTGGGTGAAAAAGAATGGTTGGAAAAATCAACTACCATTAGACTACAACATGAGGTGGCCCATTTGTTCACACTCCGTCATTATGGTCATATGAAGATCAATGTCCATGATGAATTGATTGCCGATTATTTGGGGATTACCAGTGTCTTGGGAAAATTTGACCCAAAATGGTTTCTCTTTTTTATGGGATTGGAAAACCATCCCCACTATCGCAATGGTGGGCGCTTGGAAAACTATCTTGGAAAGTTGGACCCATTGCCCAAAAAAGATTTCCTTAAAATAATGTCAGTAATCGTCAAGGCCTCCGAGAACGTCGAAAACTGGGATACAGCCCTTGGAAGTCCCATAAATAAACTAGAGACAAGGGCTAGGATAAAAACCTTATGCTCCATAGGAATTGACCAAATGGCGTTACCCCATGGACATCAACTCCTTCTCTCTAAATTCAACGAGATCATGGAGGCTAAAACCCAATGTGGATGTAGCTAGCGGAACATGCATGATGAACGGTTACTCAAGGAAGTCAATACTATAATAGAACAGGTTTCCGAAGCTTTGGATGCCGACAGGAGTACTTTGTTTCTCTACAAAAAGGACTCCAATAGCCTAGTAAGCATACGTGCCCAGGGACTCGATCAAATAACCCTTACCGTCCCTTTGGGAAAAGGAATGGCAGGTGAAACAGCCCTTAAGGGACAACCCTTGATCTTAAATGACGTCCCCAGTGGCCCAGAGGTGCTGTATGGGGCTATTTCCAAAATATTGGACTACCAAATCAATAGGGCCATCAGTGTCCCCATATTTGATGAAAGACAATCATTGGTAGGGGTATTACAGGCGTTCAACAAACACTCTGGAAAGTTTACTGACAGGGACCTGGGCATTATGGAAGCTTTTGCACATACACTGTCTTTGCTTATCAAAAACACCTTCCTGTACTATACTAATGAGGTACTAAAGGACAATCTGTCCACCCTATTGGATGTCTTTGGAACTGTTTCCTCTGAGTTGGATTTGGACGCCCTGATTCCGGTTATTATGTCCAAGGCCGCGGAAATCACAAAATCAGACAGAAGTTCCCTTTTCATTTTGGACCCCAAAACGGGGGAATTATGGACCAAATATGCCAAAGGATTGGGAACCAACATTGTGCGTACCAAAGTGGGCATTGTTGCCCAAATTGCCAATAAAGGTATGGGCATCATTGTCAACGACCCATATAACCATCGCGACTTTGACCCTGAAATAGATCTTTTGACCGGGTACAGGACCCAATCCATTATGGGAGTCCCCTTATTGGATTCAAAACGGGAGGTACTAGGGGTCATTCAGGCCATCAATAAAAAAGAAGGGGCGTTTAACAAGGATGATTTGGCCATATTGGAAGGGTTTTCCAATCAAATAAGAATTGCCCTGGAAAATGCCCAGTTGTTCGGTGAGACGGTCAATATGAAAAACTACCTGGATGTATTGGTAGAGAACCTAGACAATGGTATTGTTACGATAAACAATGCGCGTGAAATACAAACCATTAACCAAACGTTCCAAAAAATGTTCAACCTTGATGCCCCAAGGGATTTCATAGGAGTAAAACTCCATGATTTGGAACCAGGATTATCCGACATTTTGGGGTTCTCCAAAAAAGCAATCGAATCAGGGGAAAAACATTATGAATATGGCCTGGAATTTGTCTCCAAGACGGACAAAAAGACCATTACCAATCTGAGTGTGCTACCCATGCAGGACGATAAGGGAGAAATCATCGGAGCGGTCAATGTATTTCAGGACATTACCAAAGAGAAACGAATACGTTCCAATTTAAGTCGCTATATCCCCAAACATCTGGTGAACCAAGTAATGAACAGGGATGATCTATCCGTATTAAAGGGAAAATCGAGAAAATGCAGCATTCTCTTTTCAGATATACGAAACTTTACCCGTCTGACTGAAGAATTGGGGGCCATTCAAATTGTGGAGTTGCTCAACGGTTACTTCAATAACATGGTACATGTGGTACATGGGCACAATGGGGTCTTGGACAAATTCATTGGGGATGCCATCATGGCTGTCTTTGGAGTGCCCTACACCAACACTTCAGATCCGTTGAATGCCGTCAGATGTGCCCTGGAAATGCAAAAAATAATCAATCGGAACCACAGTGGTGATATGTCAGGCATCCCTTTAAAGGTCGGTATCGGAATCAGTACGGGCAATGTTGTTTCCGGAAACATTGGCTCCGAAAGAAGGTTTGAGTATACCGTTATCGGGGATTCGGTAAACCTGGCGGCCCGATTGGAGGGGGAAACCAAAAAATATGGTGTTGACCTACTGATTTGTGAGAACACCTATCAAGCGGTGACCCATCAATTTCTTTGCCGCGAATTGGACACCGTTATTGTAAAAGGGAAGCAAACACCTGTGAACATTTACACGGTTTATGGGGAAAGGCAAGAGGGGGAGCCTACCCACTTGATAGGGTTCAACACACTTTTTTCCGAAGGTTTGGGCCACTATCGTTCAAAAAAGTACAGGAAAGCCAAAATCTGTTTTGAAAAGGCCAAAGCCCTAAATCCCCTGGACAGGCCCACCAACCTTTTCCTGGAACGGATAAAATATCTTGCCAATTGATTTACGTATTGGCGTCCTTCCCATGAAAGGCCGTATGCCTCTTGGCATGCGTTCATCAGTATCCGGGACAAACACAGACCTTAAAATAAACCTTAGCTATCACCCGCCCTATTTAGTCAGGTTCGTTAGTAGCTTTTTATGTTCAATCTGATCATATATGGCATTCCACAAATCAATACGCTGTAGCAATGCCTCTTTGGCAATATTCAGGGCCTCATCCCATTTTAGCTGATCATCACCACATAATCCAGCAATCATTTGTAATGCCAACGGGCCGTGTTCATCCCCATCCAATTCAATATGTCTTTCCAAATAGTACATCAATTTATTGTACAATTTGTTTTCAGAATCCGCACTTTTCAATATCTCCATGAACATATCTGGAATAAGGTCTTCCCTACCAAAGGTAAATGCCGAGGCCACTAAATGTGCTTTTTTGGTCTCAATGGTCTCAAAGGTAAACCGTACAAAATCGGCCACCCTTTCATCTATATTGATATACCGCAATGAAAAATCAATTGACTGTCCAGAAGTGACCGATGTAATGAACAAATCTATTTCCTTGGTATCGGCCCCCACTTGTTCC
>JBFOLQ010000295.1:0-5653 GCA_040830145.1 Flavobacteriaceae bacterium
CAGTAGAAAGGGAGTGATAGCAAAGACTTGGGAAGGAGAAATCAGTCAAGGTATCAGTGGAGCACAAATCTTTCCATTCTCGGTACAGGACAATGAAAAAAAGGCCATACAACAACTTCAGGAATACCAAGGCCATTATGTAAAGGTTTACTATACCGAGCGATACGCCACTTTTTTCTGGTTAGGGGATACCAAATACTTCATTACCAAAGTAGAAAAGGAAAGAAGCCCCCATTTTAGGGAATAAAACAGGGGACGTGTTTGGTGTTTGGTGAAGAAAAGGTTGTTCTTTAATTGCCGATAATGATTGTGCGTTCCGTACAGAAACATGGCCCGTTCAAACCAAAAAAATGAAAACATACAAGACCCCTAAGGAATCCCGTGTTGCCATCACCGAGCTTATGCTCCCCTCCCACTCCAATTTTGGGGGCAAAGTACATGGAGGACACATCTTAAACCTAATGGATCAAATTGCCTTTGCCTGTGCCTCAAAACACTCCCAAAGCTATTGTGTGACCGCTTCGGTCAATACCGTGCATTTCCTGAATCCGATTGAAGTAGGGGAATTGGTGACCCTAAAGGCATCAATCAACTACACGGGTAGGACCTCCATGGTAGTAGGGGTTCGGGTAGAATCGGAAAATATTACCACTGGGGAGCGCAAACACTGCAATTCCTCCTATTTTACCATGGTTGCCAAAGATGAAAACGGAAAGAGCAAGAAAGTTCCCGGTCTTATTTTACGGGATAGGGAGGCGGTACGTCGCTTTGCCCGGAGTATTCTGAGAAAGGAACAGGCCTTAAAAAGAGGGTCTCGGTTTGATGCCGCCAATTTTGACATGGAAGCCCATCTGGATTCGCTCCATGGGCAAAATGCAAAAATGGAAATGGATTAGGAGCGGCGACATGCATAATCCGATGTCATTTTCCCATTTATAACCACCCGAAAAAAAACGGAAAGGGCTCCACAAAAAATATGGACCACCCTTCCCACAATCATGCGTTATCCCAAATGGATTTCTACTTACTCAGGTACATTTTACGCCGAGCGTAGAGATTATAGAAATCATCGTCCTTGAGGCTGTCAATAAAGAGAATGCTCTCTCCCGTACTCTTCATCTCAGGGCCCAAATTTTTGTTCACATTTGGGAACTTGTTGAATGAAAAGACTGGTTGTTTGATGGCAAAGCCCTCCAATTGCGGATCAAAACTAAAATCCTTGATTTTCTTTTCGCCCAACATCACCTTGGTAGCGTAGTTTACATACGGTTCCCCATAAGCCTTGGCGATAAAGGGCACTGTACGGGACGCACGGGGATTGGCCTCAATAATGTACACTTTGTCATCCTTGATGGCAAATTGAATATTGATCAAGCCCACTGTGTTCAGGGCCAAGGCGATCTTCTTGGTGTGGTCCTTGATTTGTTGTAGCACAAATTCCCCCAAGTTGAACGGGGGCAAGGTGGCATTGGAATCCCCAGAGTGGATTCCACAGGGTTCAATATGCTCCATGATACCAATTATATATACCTCTTCCCCATCACAAATGGCATCGGCTTCTGCTTCAATGGCACCATCAAGGTAGTGGTCCAATAACAATTTGTTATTGGGAATATGTCGTAATAGGTCAACCACATGGGCCTCCAATTCCTCTTTATTGATGACAATCTTCATGCCTTGTCCTCCCAATACATAGGAAGGACGCACCAAGAGTGGAAAACCGAGTTCATCGGCCAAACCTAGTGCCTCATCAGCCGTTTGAGCCGTTCCAAACCTAGGATACGGAATATTGTTTTCCTTCAACAGATTAGAAAAGCTACCGCGGTCCTCGGCCAAATCAAGGGATTCAAAACTGGTACCAATAATCTTGATACCATACTTATTTAACTTTTCCGCTAATTTCAAGGCTGTTTGTCCACCCAATTGTACAATGACCCCTTCAGGCTTCTCATGCCGGATGATATCGTAAATATGTTCCCAGAAAACCGGTTCAAAATAGAGTTTGTCCGCTGTGTCAAAATCCGTGGAAACGGTCTCTGGATTACAATTGATCATAACGGTCTCGTACCCACACTCGGCCGCAGCCAATACGCCGTGCACACAGCAATAATCAAATTCAATTCCCTGACCAATGCGGTTGGGTCCTGAGCCAAGTACCACTATTTTTTTTCTATCGGTTACCTCACTGTCATTGGCGACATAACGTTCTCCATTGGCCGTTTCAATCTCCGCCTCAAAAGTGGAATAATAATAGGGCGTCATGGCCTTAAACTCGGCGGCACAGGTATCTACCAATTTATATACCCTATTGATTCCCAATTGGGTACGTTTCTTGTACACCTCGCTCTCCCAGCATTGCAACATATGGGCGATCTGACGATCGGCAAAACCCTTTTGTTTGGCCTCCAACAACAGCCCCTTGGGAATACTTTCAATGGTATAGGTGGTGATTTCCTTTTCCAACTGGTACAGTTCCTCATATTGTCTTAGGAACCACATATCAATCTTGGTGATGTCATGTATACGGCTCAAGGGAATACCCATCTGTATGGCATCGTATATAACAAACACCCTGTCCCAACTTGGGTGTGTAAGCTTATTGATGATGGTATCATAATCCCGGTAGCCCTTACCATCAGCCCCCAGTCCGTTTCTTTTGATTTCAAGGGATTGGGTGGCTTTGTGCAACGCCTCCTGAAAGGACCTTCCAATACCCATGACCTCCCCTACGGCCTTCATCTGTAGGCCCAGGGTACGATCTGACCCTTCAAACTTATCAAAGTTCCAACGTGGAATCTTTACGATGACATAATCCAACGTCGGTTCAAAAAGGGCCGAAGTGGATTTGGTTATCTGATTCTCCAATTCATCCAAATGATAGCCTATGGCCAGTTTGGCGGCAATCTTGGCGATGGGATAGCCCGTAGCTTTGGAGGCCAGGGCCGAGGAGCGTGACACCCTTGGATTGATTTCAATGGCAATAATGTCTTCCTTCTCATCCGGACTCACGGCAAATTGCACATTACATCCACCGGCAAAATCCCCTATGCTACGCATCATCTTAATGGCCATGTCCCGCATTCGTTGAAAGGTACGGTCACTAAGGGTCATGGCGGGGGCCACAGTAATGGAATCGCCCGTATGGATGCCCATGGGGTCCATATTCTCAATGGTACAAATGATAACAACGTTGTCGTTTTTATCACGCAGTAGCTCCAATTCATATTCCTTCCACCCCATCATGGCCTTGTCTATCATCACCTCATGAATGGGCGACACTTCCAATCCGCGGCTCAAAAGGGCATCAAAATCCTTGGGGTCATATACAATGGAGGCTCCTGCCCCACCCAAGGTGTAGGAAGCCCTAATCACCAAGGGAAAGCCAAATTCCTGGGCAATCTCCTTCCCCTTTAAGAAGGAGGTGGCCGTGGCTTGTGGAGCCATACCCACTCCTATTCGTTCCATCAATGCCCTGAACTGTTCCCGATCTTCGGTAATATTGATGGCATCGATATCCACGCCTATAATCTCCACACCAAAATCTTCCCATATCCCCTTTTCGTCAGCCTCAATACAGAGATTAAGGGCCGTTTGTCCCCCCATGGTAGGGAGTACCGCATCAATATTGGGATGATTTTTTAATACCTCAATGATGGATTTTGTCGTGAGAGGCCGTAAGTAGACATGATCGGCCATGGAGGGGTCGGTCATGATCGTAGCAGGATTGCTATTGATCAATACGGTCTCTATTCCGTCCTCTCTTAGGCTTCTGAGTGCCTGTGATCCCGAATAATCAAATTCACATGCTTGGCCAATAATAATAGGGCCCGATCCAATAATCAGTATGGAGTTTAGGTCGTTTCGTTTCGGCATAGTGTTCCTGTCTTTGCAATGTGTAGGGGCCTTTCAAAAACCCCCAGGTAAAAAAAAAGTGCTACTTCCGAGAAAGTAACACCTTATTTCTTATGTATCAAAAATCATTATTTCTTGTGTCGCGGCTCTGAGGATACGGTCAATTTCTTTCTTCCCTTGGCCCTTCTTCTGGCAAGGACCTTTCTACCATTGGCGGTAGCCATGCGCTCCCTGAACCCATGTTTGTTCCTTCTTTTTCGTTTCGATGGCTGATACGTCCTTTTCATTGCCAAAAAATGTTTAAAGCTATACTATCAATTACTGAAAAACCCTCTGGATTTTTCGCTTTGTAAAAGCTGGGCGCAAATATACGAAGACTTTTTACTTTGGCAAATCGTCCCAAAAAAATATTTGACTCCACTACCATTTTAAAAATTCAGGGAATGCCAAGGCATTCCTTTTTCCATCGGACAGGTCCACGATACGGCATCGTACCCAAACGCAATCCTTGGAGGGCAAAGGTAAGGCCATAATGATAGGTCTTAACATCCAACAATGAAAAATCTGTCCATTGTGGCGTGCATGGAGGCTCTACGTCCATGATGGGCTGGGCAGGTTAAAATTTCGTAGGGGAAAATGTCGTGGGCATCTATCGGTTTTTAGTACATTTACCCCGCTTAAAAACCCCCGATTATGAATGTTATGAAAAAGTACGCACTTTTCCTTTTCTTACCATTACTGATATCCTCTGTACAGGGGCAGTCAGTTCTTGGCTATCACTTGAATGAAGGTGATGTGTTCACTGTAAAACAAATAGCGGACCAAGTCATTGTACAGGAATTGGAAGGCTCCCAGCACCAACTCAAAAACCATATGGAGGGAGTCTTGGAATTTGTTGTCACCGAAGAGATGGAGGACCATTATGAAATTTCATTGAGCTTCAAGGATATTAGCCTTTTGGCTACCTCAAGCCTTCAGGGTGAGTTGATGAACGTACGGGCTACTGACACCACGGACAATATGTTTACCCAAATGTTCAGGGGAATGCTAAATGTACCGGTCAAGATGACCATGGCCCGAAATGGTGATGTCCTTGAGGTGGTGGGAGGCGACAGTCTCGTAAACAAAATGGTCAATTCCATTGAATTGGATGATTTTACCAAGAACCTCATGAAAAAGTCCCTGGACGGACAATTTGGATCGGAGGCCCTATCCCAGAGCTATGAGCAAATGACCTATTTCTACCCGAAGGAAAAAGTGGCTGTTGGGGATACTTGGACCAATGAATACAACGGAAAGCTATCTTGCAAAAATGCTTGGTCGCTCCAAGAAGCCTCGGCTGATACCATCCTAATATCTGGCAAGGCCGATGTTTCGATGAACATTGAGGAAGAGACTACCCATATGAACCTTGTGGGCTCCCAGACGACCGAGATTCTGACCGACCCTGTCTCCGGGTTTATCAGGAAGATGGTGGTAACCGGTACCTCCAAGGGTACCTCGGCAATGCCCCAAATGGGGGTTCTTGACATCCCCACAACCATTGATATGACCATTACCTATGAATTAATTGACCCATAATTATGTTCAACAAAAACTTGAAACTCATTATCGCTGGCCTTATCATTGCCTATGCTGTCTATCAATTTGTGGAAGGCTATATTGGCAACGGTATTTTTTTACTCCTGTTGGCCGGGATATTCGTCTTTCTGTACTTTAGGAATGAATTCATTTTACTGGCCTTTCTGAGAATGCGCAAGCAAGATATGGCGGGCACCGAAAAATGGCTTGATAAAATCAA
>JBFOLQ010000296.1:0-2401 GCA_040830145.1 Flavobacteriaceae bacterium
GCTACCAATGAATTGATTCCCACAAGGGATTCCCCGCGTTTCTTCCCAAGTCCAACTTCCGAATACTTATCGGCCAGTGCCCATAGGTAATACGGGTTCACGGAAGCCTCCATTCCCAAGTCGGCCACCTGACCGGCCATGTCATCCGTGAAATAGCCCATATGGTGTAAGGTCAGTTGATGATCTTTTCTCGGTTTTGTCTTTTGTAGCCCAGCGACATTATCAATCACCATCTGAATGCCCAAATCCCCATTAGCGTGCACGTGAATCTTATAACCCGCGTTCCAATACATGGATATTTGTTCCCTAAAAAGATTTAAGGGGGTCATCCATTCCCCTGAATGGCCGTCTGTATAGCCTTCCTTCATCTGCATTAATTGCGAATAAATGGCACCATCTGAAAAAAGCTTTATTTGTTTTGGCAAAAATGTAATACGCTCTGTATTGTATGATTCCGCAAGCGTCCCAACATACTCCATTGCCGCTTCATTGCTGTTCCCATTCATTCCATACAACTGCGTTCCGTTGGGGATGAGATAGACATCATAAGGAGGGGCCTTTTCCATTTCACGTCTCAAATACGTGTATTCCAACTCAAAATTGGCACTGGGAAAACCAGGTTCCGCAATAGTGGTGATGCCATTCTTCAAAATCAAATTGGTCATCTGTTCCAATCCCTTTTGGTATGTATCCTCGGCAAAGAACAAATGTCCAATCTTTGGGACAAGGGCCAACCAACCTCCTTCAAAAAAATGCCCTTTTTTCCAATTGACCTGGGGATGGCCCTTGAAGTCACTTTCCTGTATTCCCATCGCCCTAATGGCCGCATCGTTCACGAAAATTTCGTGAAACGACCTATGGATGATTCCAACAGGTTTGTCGGGAGCTATTTTGTTCAGAACATCCCTGTCCAGTTCCCCATGCCATAATTGGTGGTACCCCCAAATAAAATAAATGGCATCAGCGGTGGCATTTTCAGTTATGGATTGGGTAATGCGTGCCCTGTAGTGCTCTTGCCACTCCAACCCCTGCTTTGTCTCAGTGGGCAATGCCCAATCATACGGGGCTACGATATCATTGGGCAATATGGTAGCTGCTATGGAAGGGTGTACATGCGGCTCAATAAAGCCTGGCATCATGGTAGCTCCATTGAGGTTATGTCCATTTGCCGTCTCCCCAAAGTGTTCAAAGGCATCCTCTTTACTCCCCAGGAATATTATTTTTCCTTCTTCCTGTACCACAGCCTCCACATATTGTGGACCATCCCCCTCCATGGTAATGATGTCACCATTGTAATAGATAGTCTGCCGTAACTCGGGCATAACTTCCCTTTCCGCACCCGTATGTGTACTTTTCCTTTGTTGGCATGACACCAAAAAAACCATCACGACCGCACAAAATCCCAGTTGTAATATCTTCATTGTTCTTAGAGGTTGTTGGATTATATACTTTAATTTTTAGGGTACTATGCGATTGCTCCTTTTACGTCTGTAAGGAAAGCTCATATCATTACCATATATAGGGCAGGGAGCATACCGCCCAAAAGTAAAAATCGCAAATTGCGAATAGAAGCATCAATCCTTAACGGCCTCCTTCATTTCGGCTTGTAGGGATTCCCACCTGTCCTTTAACTCTTCCGGAATTCTATTGGGAATATCCTTGATTTTCTTGAGCTTCAGGGATAAGAAGATGGATGCCACACCGGCAAACAATATGGACAACCCCGTACAAATGACCACTGTAAGACCTGCTAATTCAGGATTAAAGATGAGAATAAATGAAAAGAGTATACCTAAAACGGCCCATATGGCCATATTGCCCCAACCCAAAACACCATAATTCTTTAGGTCATAAGCAAACCCAAGAGCTTGAAATGACCGGAACATCACCGTAAAACCAATGACAAAGGGAAGGGTAACTATGGAAACTCCCGGGTAGGCCACCAAAAAAATTCCTATGAGAAGATTCAATAGTCCCCCCACTAAGTACCATCCCCAACCTTCCAATCCATCCTTGTTGGAAATGGCAAAAAGCGTTTCCGAGATTCCGGCCACTATAAAACTAATACTGAAAAGAAGTGCCAACCCTAGGTAGGATTCCAAGGGAGAGGCCATTACCCATATCCCTAGAGCCACGAAAATAATTCCTACAATCAAGGGAATGTACCAATGTTTGATCGATTGCCTGACGGCTTTAAAGAAGTGTGACATGATAGTATGTATTTGGTTGATAAAATTGATTACGCCATAATATACCGCCCATGAATACTGTTCGGGGAGGACACTGCCGTACCTTCTCACATTATCCTTTTCACCTATTCATGTCAAATCACCATACACCTCTGAAACAAGGGATTTCCATCAGTACTTTTTGAAATGTCCTCCTTTCAAATGTAGAAAAA
>JBFOLQ010000297.1:0-3585 GCA_040830145.1 Flavobacteriaceae bacterium
CGTTTGTTTCAACGTGTCATAAATGCCATCAATACTGTCATCTTTCATCGCCAATAAAAAGCAACTGCTCATTTGGGGCTTGGGTGTCCCTGAATTGAACAGGGTGGGAGTGGCATGGGTAAAATACTTTTTGGACATGAGCTCGTAGGTCTCTATGGCCGCATCAAGGTCTTTCAAATGGATTCCCACGGCTACCCGCATCAACATATGCTGGGGTCTTTCAGCTATTTTGCCATTTATCTTCAAGAGGTAGGAGCGTTCCAGGGTCTTGAACCCAAAATAATCGTAACTGAAATCGCGATTGTAAATAATAGTCGAGTCCAGGGCATCCGCATTCTTTTCTATGACCTCATAGGCCTCCTTAGAGAGCAGAGGTGCTTTTTTCCCTGTTCTGGGGTTTACATATTCATACAGGTCCTTCATCGTCTCAGAAAAGGACTTCTTGGTATTTTTATGTAAGTTGGATACAGAAATGCGTGCCGCCAATTTGGCATAATCAGGATGGGTGGTGGTCATGGTAGCCGCAATTTCTGCCGCCAGATTATCCAGCTCAGAAGTAGTAACCCCATCATAGAGGCCCTCAATCACTCTCATGGACACTTTTATGGGGTCCACAAGCTCATTCAATCCATAGCACAACTTTCGCACCCGGGCCGTAATCTTGTCAAACATGACCGGCTCTTTCCTTCCGTCTCTTTTTACTACATACATGTTACGTTTGGTTTATAATCTGGTTTAAGGAATATAGTTAATGGTCTTAATGAAATTCACGTGAATTAAAAGTCAGCATCAAAGCTGATTTTCTGCGCGTCCTTGTCTTGATCTTTGTTGAGCACGCCTGCCTTCTGGTACTCAGACACTCTCTTTTCAAAGAAATTGGTCTTGCCTTGAAGGGAAATCATATCCATGAAATCAAATGGATTGGTGGAGTTATACACTTTTTCACATCCCAGTTCCACCAACAGGCGATCCGTCACAAATTCAAGATATTGCGTCATGAGTTTGGCATTCATGCCAATCAAACTCACGGGAAGTGATTCCGTGATAAATTCGCGTTCTATATCCAGGGCATTGGTCAATATACTGGTGATGCGCTCCTTGGGCACTTGGTTTATCAAATGGTTATTATGCAGGTGTACCGCAAAATCACAATGCATCCCCTCATCCCTTGAAATCAATTCATTTGAGAAGGTAAGTCCGGGCATCAGGCCACGCTTCTTCAACCAAAATATAGAACAAAAAGCCCCCGAAAAGAAAATGCCCTCAACCCCGGCAAAGGCAATCAATCGTTCCGCAAAACTGGGAGATTCTACCCATCTAAGGGCCCAGTCAGCCTTTTTCTTAATGGCTGGAAAATTCTCAATGGCCTTAAAAAGTGTGTTTTTCTCCTTTTCATCCTTCACATAGGTGTCAATCAATAGGGAATAGGTCTCAGAATGGATATTCTCCATCATAATCTGAAAACCATAGAAGAACTTTGCCTCCGTATACTGCACCTCACTCACAAAGTTTTCGGCCAAATTCTCGTTCACGATACCATCTGAAGCCGCAAAAAAGGCGAGGATGTGCTTAACGAAATACCGTTCGTCATCATTCAGCTTGTTGTTCCAATCCGAAAGGTCTTGGTGAAGGTCAATTTCCTCCGCCGTCCAAAAACACGCTTCTTGTTTTTTGTACCATTCCCATATATCATGATGTTTAATGGGGAACAGGACAAAACGATCTTTGTTCTCTTTCAAAATGGGTTCTACAGCTGCTGACATGCCTTCTCGTATTAAAAATTAGAAAAATGTGCGGTTTGGGAGTGGGTATTTACTCCCGGTCGGGATAGACAAAGATTTAAAAAAGAGATGGTTTTTTAAAGGACCATTTGTCAAGATGGCCACAAAGTTTTTAACACGAAATGTTGAAATCAACACCCAGTAGTAGTAATTATCAATGCTACGGGAAATCCAGATTTTTTATAAGTTTTTTGGTCACGGCCAAGGGCAAAAAATAAACCAAATAGTATTTTAACACATACTATTTGGTCTTCCCAAGCTCTTTATAAAAAGTATTTATTACAGGCCAATCCATTTTTCAATGGAGGATTTCCAAGTAATCCATTCAATCACAACTACTTTGCAACAAAGAAAGGATTTGCTCCCCCTTGAAACCCTTCGATGGTTCCTTATGGATTATCCTTCGGTACAATCAATTTCAGACAATTCCTTTTTAGCTTCATCAATGGCATTTTGGTAAGAAGCCCTGTTTGCTCCAACGACACATCCGCTTACATCTTCCAAGGCCTTGAGATAGGCATTTCCCTTTTCCCTATAGTTCTCACAATTGGCCTTTGAAGGATCCTCACTGTAATCCATCAACGCTTGGTTAAAGGCATTGATCTCGCTTTCCACCCTTTTTGACCAACTCGCAGATCCACAACCATTAAGAGGATTCAACGGGTCATCGCTAGAACACGAACATAAAAACCCAAATACCGATGCCGTAATCAAAACCAAATATCTATTCATCTATCTAAAATTTAATTTTTCCAATTCAAAACCCCTATTATCCATTGTCTCCCAGAGACCCTAATTGAAATAATGAAATCAAAGGGATAATCTTCCCCTTTTGTCCAAATGTAACACAGGTCTTCCCCGTATCTCACCGTTCAATGTATGGATGGTTGCCATACCTGTACACTTGGTGCACTGGCACCGTATATGTGTCCAGATATCCTTTCCAAGAGATTATTTCCATCGGGACATGTATCATTTTAGGGAAGTTGTACCCTTAGATTCCATCCCTTCGGCCAATTGCCTCCAAAGCAATAATGAGAACCATGAGAAAAAACCCGTTTCAACTATCATTAACCATTCAGGTTTGAGAATAGGGGAATCCAAAGTGACAAGTTGTACCACGATAAGGCAAGTATTCACTATCAAGGCTACCGATAAAACAGTAATCGTTTTCATAAGTTTGTGTGGATAGCTATAAGCAAAGCTATACATCGGTGGCCAAGCAACCTTATTGATTGTATGGATAGTATGAATAAGCGTATAAACGGGCCGCCCTTTCTTCTTTACTAAAGGCAAGGTGGTTACAAGGGAGGGTAAACCCCATAAAAAAACCGGGAATTACTTCCCGGTCCTGTATTCTGTCAACCCTTACGACCCCCTTGATACATCAAGTCCACCTCATTCAGTTCGATCTAGGTAGTTCCCCCGAAAACCTTATTCCGAACCTTTCTGCCTGTTCTGGTCAGCGAATTTGGCGCTTGTATCAAGACGGATAGCTGTTCTGTTTTTCAACGAGCCCCTAAGGGTCGTACTTACTTGGGTTGACAGCTATTCCTAATTAAACTCTTAATAATCTTCCACTGCGAAGCTTTGCATTCTGGCATCTTCCATTACAAAATCCTTATTGCCAGACTCTAATGCTTCTCTTTCACCTGTCAAATATAAGCAAATTGTAATTACCAACAGCAAAAACATCAATATGCACCTCCTCATTTTATCAAATAGTTGATATGGGCAAAACTTCCTAAACGAATATAGGTACAAAGGGGCTCCTTAGACGGTAAAACTGTGTAATTGGTATCGT
>JBFOLQ010000298.1:0-2310 GCA_040830145.1 Flavobacteriaceae bacterium
CGGCCATTGTTGGAAGTTCCATCGTTTGGACGGGAGCAAGTGTAGCTGGTTCGTATACTGTGACTGTCTACGACACCAACACCTCTGTGCCTAACTGTTTAGGTAGCATGGTGGTTGATGTTCCAGCTATTATCATGCCTTCCTTCAACATAGACTCCTTCACGGATGTTACTTGTAATGGAGATGACAACGGTACAATTTCGGTTAGTGCAGTTGACACTGGTACAGGTCCTTATACTTTTGAAATAATTTCAGGCCCTGGCAGCTCTGCTGTGTTCCCAATTGCTCCATCATCCAATACTGCTACGACCGCTGCGTTCAGTGGACTAGAAGGATTGGCTGCCGGTATAACATACACTATTGAAATAACAGCATCCAACGGTTGTACTTCCACGTTGACTCAAGCCATTAATGAACCAGATGTAATCTCCAATGTTAATACAAGTGTGGTTGAATTTGGATGTTCTGCGGGTAACAATATGGACAATGCAACCATTACTGTAGATGCTGCTTCCATAACAGGAGGAAGTGGAACTTACGTTATCTATGAGTTTATCAACGACCAAGGCACCCCAGCTCCAGGTGATGATGTTGTGGTTCAAACAGGATCCAACAATGTTTACACTGAAACAAATACTGCTGGTGGTAGTTATATCATCAATGTTTATGATGACAACGGCTGTCTTGGTTCCACAACAGAAACCATTGCCCCATTTGATGAATTGTTATCTGCAAGCATCGCCATCGATGCCGTGGCTACCTGCGTAACGGGTGAAGATATCACCATTACCGCAACAGGGTCAATTACCAATTCAACTACTACACCTGCAAACTATGAGTTCAGGTTGTTACCTGCTGGAGTATTCCAGGCGTCTGGAAGTTTTACTGGATTGGCGGTAGGCACACATAATTTTGAAGTGAGAAATACAGTAACAGGATGTATTATTTCAACGTCCCATACGGTTGCTGATCCTGAAGTACTGAATTTAATTGTGGTCAACACCACCAATATTACCTGCTTTGGAGATGCCAACGGCACCGTTGAGCTAGATCTTCAAGACGCAGGAAGTGTTACCTATGCTAGTGCAACTAGCTATACATTATACCATGACATTAACAACACACCAGGTAACTTGGCCGATGATGTAACATCTCCAGGTTCTGATGCAGATGGTAATTTCACTATCTCCGGTCTTGCCGCAGGAAACTACTACGTTGAAGTTACAGATACCAATCCGCCAGGCGCCGCATGTGTATATGGCATAGCCTTTAGCATTAACGGTCCTAGTGTTGGAATTTCTGCAGCTACACAAGTAACTGCGGTAACCTGTACCCTTAATGATGGATCCATTGAAATCATCAATGCCGCAGGAGGATGGGGAGGTTATACCTATTTTGTGGATTTGGCTTCAAATCCAGCGCCTACATATCCTGGAAGTTATCAAGCATCGCCTTTGTTCACAGGTCTTGCCGGTGGTCCCGGAGCAGGTACTGACTATCAGGTATGGGTAGCCGACCAGTTTGGATGTGAACACCAATTGGCCAACGTAAACCTAGTCGACCCAACAGCAATTACTGCTACACTACAAATCAATCAAGATAATTGTACAGCCCTTCAAGGTGAAATTGAGGTTGTTGGAACAACTGGTGGTCAAAACAGCAATTATACCTATCAATTGATAAGAAATGGTTCCAATGTCGGTTCTCCACAGACCGGAACGGTTTTCTCAGGACTTGGTGCAGGATCATACGAAGTATTGATCGCCGATCAATGGTCTTGTACAACTACAGTAGGTCCTGTTGTTCTATTGGATGCCATGACTGCAACTACAACCGTTGTAAAACCGATTGATTGTACCCTTGATCCAGGAGGACATGTAACTGT
The DNA here is from genome assembly GCA_040830145.1 of Flavobacteriaceae bacterium. Classification (GTDB taxonomy): domain Bacteria; phylum Bacteroidota; class Bacteroidia; order Flavobacteriales; family Flavobacteriaceae; genus JBFOLQ01. The sequence continues at coordinate 1,886 of JBFOLQ010000298.1, forward strand.
AAATGTAACTGGTGGATCTGCCAACTTGACCTTTGATGTCTTGTTCCCTGATGGATTTACAACTGCAAGCAACGCTACAGGTGTATTTACTGGACTTACCCAGCCTGGTATCTATACATTTACCATAACTGATGGAGATACTGTTACACCTTGTACGGCCGTAGTTACACAAGAATTGGATGACAAGGTAGATCCCGTAATGGGCGATGTTGTTGAAGTCCCTGTTAACTGTAACGGTGCAGCTGATGGAAGTTTGACCGTAGAGTTAGACACGATAACAGTTTTCGATCCAATATATACCTACGTGTTGTATCAAATGTCCAATTTGGTGACTACATGCCGCTTTGCACAGTCTAGTCCATTATTTGATAATCTTCCTGCGGGAGATTACCGAGTACATGTGATTTCATCCAGAGCATGTGAGA
>JBFOLQ010000299.1:0-2773 GCA_040830145.1 Flavobacteriaceae bacterium
CGCGGATAACGATACTGATACCATTGGGGATGACTGTGATTTGGATGATGACAATGATGGGATTTTGGACTCTACTGAAAGTCCCTGTGCCACAGCCCAACCCATACAGCTAAACAATTTCTCCAGTATTCCGGAAGTCACCCTTAGTGGCAATGGAATCAATGTAACCGTATCCCATAATGGACAAGGGGTAGCCAATGGTACTACCACTGGTAACCTGACCATGGGGAATGGGGGCACTACTTCCAATATTAGTGAGGTCACCTTCACCTTTGATCAAGAGGTACGGATTGAGATTGGGTCTAAATCTGGATCTGGCGGAGCTTGGTTTGACTCCAGTGATGGATGGAAAATCTTGGATTCGGGCAATCAATTTGTAGTTTCAGATCCCGACGACGATATTACCGCAAATTCTGGGGAAGCATTTAATAATGAAATCGAATTCACCAGTTCAAGTACGGGAAATAACTTTGATGATGATTGGACCATCACTACCGTACGGTTTACCAAAAGCCTCACCATACAATACCAAAACCCCTCTCAATCGAACTCGGGAACCATCAATATTGGAATCATTTGTGTGGCCCCTGACCACGATGGGGACGGTATTGTGGATGCCTATGATTTGGACAGCGATAACGACGGTTGTCCCGATGCCCTGGAAGGGGCCTCCAGCACCTTTGACTTTGATGACCTCAATGAAGATGGGAGTGTGGATACATCAAGCCATGCCGTTGACACCACCAGTAGCAGCAGTACGTATGGTTCCCCTGGCAGTACCAATAACGCCATAGGCACCTCACAGGATAATTCCCAACAAGCTACGGAATGTGATAGCTGTAATAGCAGTAGTACCCTATTTACTGATAACGACAATGATGGTATTGGGGATGAATGTGATCTGGATGACGACAATGATGGCATCTTGGACACTGTGGAATGTCCACAACCCACCTCTAAATCAGATTATACAAGGCTATCTGCCGATTGGTTTGGGTTTAGTGCGGACGAATTGGATGTAAGCGCTCCGGCCACCGATATCAGTTCCCATTTTTCACTACCTGCTGGTAGTATCATCGTTGAAATCAATGATATAGACGTACAATCAAACGGTACCACATTCAAAATGGATGATCAGGATCTTGCAGAATTTAAGATTAGTGGAAGCCATCCTGTCTTTCTATTTGTAAGACATGGTCCGGGTCTTGATGACTATGATGGGATAGAAGGTCTTCATCCTAACGACTTTATCTTTAATGGGGGAACTTTAGATCCCGTTTTCACCTATAGCCACCAAGGGGTACAGCATAGGATTACCAATACGGACGAAAACTATCAAAATGGTACAACCGATAATTTTACCTGGATATCCAATAGATTCAAAAACTATGTTAAAGGAGTAACAGGGGATGCAGGAACTGGTTTCCATGTATATCTTCGCCCAGCTTGCGATACAGATTCTGATGGTATCCCAGACCATTTGGATACCGACAGTGATAATGACGGTTGTCCAGATGCCCTGGAGGGTGCCTCCAGTACCTTTGATTATGACGATCTGAATACAGATGGGAGTGTGGATACGTCCAGTAATGCCGTGGACACTACGACCAGTAGTAGCACCTACGGTTCTCCTGGCAGTACCAACAACGCCATAGGCAGCTCACAGGATAATTCCCAGCAGGCTGCGGAATGCGATAGCTGCAACAGCAGCAGTACCCTATTCACTGATAATGATAACGATACCATTGGGGATGAATGTGACCTGGATGATGACAATGACGGTATTCTAGACAGTGAAGAATGTACCACCGGCACCTTTATCGCCATTGACCCAACTGATTTTGGGGTAACAGGCACTTCCCAAACCAACGGAATCAATGGAACCCAGGATGTAAGTAGCAAATTTGGGCTGCCTACAGGAAGTGTCATTGTAGAGGTCATTGGTGGCAATACCAATAATGCTGGTACGGGATGGGGTGTCGGCAACTTTGACCAAAATAGAACCCGCTTTAAGGTAACCGGAACCACTCCAGTAAAAATAAGAACAACCCATGGCCCTGCCCTTACGGACTATCGGGATGGGTTTATTGCCTTGGACCACGCAAAGTACACCTTTGATTCCACTTTGGAGTCAGGATATGCTTCTGCTGTGAATGGAGATTACCATTATGTGGAAGGCGATGGTTCAGGGGATGGTGATCAAAGTATGCAATGGACATCTGACCATTTTGCCACGGAAGTTGAATTCTATACCTCTAGGGACCATGCAAGTGTCAACAGTGGGGTTGGTTTCCGATTGGCCGTGGGATGCCAAGACACCGACAATGACGATACTCCTGACCATCTAGACCTTGATTCTGATGCAGATGGCTGTTCCGATGCCAATGAAGCCTATGCTTCCAATACTGCCGATGGAGGTGACAATGGCATATACGGAAATGGTGCTCCTACCGTAAATTCCCACGGACTGGTCACCGCTGCCGGGGTCAATACGGATGGGGATGCCTATACCACTACACCGGCCCAAACCACAGGAAGCTTGAATACCTTCCAAGAGGGAATGAACGTTACCATCTCCACCGCACCTACCGATCAAACCGGCTGCGTGGGGGATACCATCACTTTTTCCGCTGTGGCATCCGCAACGGTCGTTTCAGGCAATAGTCCCGAAGCGACGGCCAGCACCAATGTTTCCTACCAATGGCAGGTAAGTACTGATGGCACCACCTTTACCGATATCAGTAGTGAATCGGGTACTGTGGCCAGTGGTACC
>JBFOLQ010000300.1:0-2503 GCA_040830145.1 Flavobacteriaceae bacterium
AAAAGTCCCGGACACCCCGGTATAGTAATACCAATCCGAAAAATCAGTGATGCCACAATAGTTCCCATGTGCTCCACCGGCAGGGGCTTGATCCGTACCACCGAAGAGGAATACATCCACGGCGATCACATCATCGTTACTGGTAAAGGTCGCCTTGATTTCCGCGGTTCCATCATCAAATCTCTTGAGAACGGCATTGGATTCAATATAGAATAGATTTCCTCCAATGTTGAGCTGATAGGTCCCTCCATTGTTACATTTTACAATATCGGATAGTACGGGATATTCACATCCACCAGGACAAGAGGGTATGGTAGGGACCGCAGCGGTAAATTCAACCGATTCTTCGGCACATACTTCTTGGTCTTGCCCGGCATCAACGGTGAAATCAGGGCTGCATTCCTTGTCACAGGCATCAGGTGTACCATCGCCATCCGAGTCCATATTGTCATCCCCTTCCTGGCATATATCGCAATCATTGGGTACCCCATCTGCATCATCATCAGCATTGTCATCCCCATATATGCAAATATCACAGCTGTCAGAGATGCCATCATCGTCACTATCGGCCTCAAAACTCACGACAACACTATCAGAAGCACTGCAGTCATCACATCCGGTGACCGTAACGGTATAGGTTCCTTCCTTATCGGCCGTAATGGTAGCTTGATCGGTAGCACCCACTATGTTTCCATCCGTGGTGGTCCATTCATACGTGACATCATTGGTAGGGGCAATGGGAGCGCATTCACCCAACGGAAGGTGGAAATCACCACCGTAGTATTGATCCCCTTCAAGGGAAAACCAACCTCCAAGGCTAAAAATGGTCCTTACCGGATCGGCCCCTATCCCCATTTGAATTGGGGGTCCCTTTCTTTTAATGGTATGTACCCCATATTGCTCTGAAGTTATGGTGCCACTCATGCCCTGGTAGTAATACCATCCGTCGGTATCGGTATCACCACACCTGTTCATGGCAGGTTGGCTTCCGTTGGGCAGGCTGGACATTCCCCCATATAATTGAATGGATACCTCCAGGGTATCGTTGGCATTACCGAAGGATGCCTTTATTTTAGCGGTGCCATCTTCATATTTCTCAAAAACTGATGTCCCGGTGACCTCAAATCTGTTGGTGGGTCCCCAAAGAATAAGTTCAAAGGTATCGTGGTTGGCATTCCCTGGACAATTTTGTGCTTCCCCTGATAGGATTGGATACGTACAGCCTCCTACGCAATCTGTTATATTCGAGACTTCCGCGTTAATTTCTACACTTTGGTCCATGCATATCTCCAGGTCTTCCCCCACGTTGACCGTTAGGTCACATTCTTCAGTGTCACAGGCATCTGGGATTCCGTCACCGTCAGTATCCAAAGTGTCGTCACCTGCCAAACAAAGGTCACATCCATTGGGAACACCATCATTGTCATCATCCACATTGTCGTCCCCATATTGACAGGCATCACAACTATCGGAGATTCCATCACCATCACTATCTTCTTCCACCTCAACCGTAATGGATTTAGTGGTACGTGTACCATCACATCCCGTAACGGTCACTGAATAGGTGGTTGTTTCAGTTGGATTTACAGTAATACTCTTGGAGGTCTGTCCCGTTGACCAAGAATATGAAATGGAATTGTTAAAGTATGAGGAGGTGATGTCCGTAAGGTTGCCAAACCATTCCGTACAAGCGCCCAGGGAACCACCTGTCCACGCTCCAAATCCATATTGTCCAGGATTCCATGAGGCCCCTTGGGCCAAGATAAAATGCTGATTGGTACTCTTGGGGGAGATGGTATACGTATGTCCATTGGTGGTCAAGGTTCCGTTGAAGCCGGAGTATTTATTCCTGGTACCACTGATATTATTCTGATAGCAAGCCTTGTCCCAAGTGTATCCGGAATGGGTATGGCCACTTAGCGTCACATTGAGTTGACCCGTTCGTCCTCCGTGGTAGACGGTTCCGACTATTTGGGCCGTTCCGTTGTTGAAGACCTTTAAGACCAGGTCGCTTCCTGCTCTCCAAATGGTCCAAGATTGGGTGCCACAGGTATTTTGGACAATGACTCCCTGACCTGAGGTATAGAAACAATTTCCATTGATATTGGAATCTGTCACCTTGTACACCTTTGTTACATTGGAACAATAGGAGCTGGCATTGGCGGTCAATACAACCGATTCGCCCGCACAGACTTCTCCTGACGCGCTACTTGATATGGTCAAGTGTGGCGGAGGTGGGGCCGGGGCAATCTCAAAATTTGAATCTGTTTTGGCACTTACAACGGTGGTGGTAAGGCAGCATAAAAAAAACCAAGTGATAGTGAAGCATTTCGCGTTAAGACCGCGAAATTGCGATTTGAAAGAATACATAAGCTTTCTAAAGATTTAATCAACCAATTTTTCCGTACAAGACCACAAAAATCAATCGTCAATTCAATGGTGGTAGAATCTTTGGAACTATGTTTAGGTTACGATTTGGGAAAATGGGTAATTGTGTTTATCC
>JBFOLQ010000301.1:0-2870 GCA_040830145.1 Flavobacteriaceae bacterium
ATCAGGTTTTTGTATTGTTCATCGTTTTTACTTTCTTTTCCTTAAGAGGAATGGATAGTAGATATAGGCTCCACTGGTTGCCAAATTTGTGGGATTCCCTTTTACCATCTTTGTGGGATTGGGCCCAATGTGTATCGTGTCATGTATGGTGACATATCCATTTTTGGTGATTTTCAATTCCCAATCACCAGGGGGCAAATAGAGCTCGGACTCCTTGTGGAAACCTTTGTAGGAGAATATGCGAATCCCATTTCGATATAATTCTACCTGATAGTCCGTTTCTTGATCGGTATAAGGTTGCAATGTATAGAACTGAGGGGGCGAGGGGACATACGAGGAGGTATGTTTGATTTTTGACCCAGACCATTCCTGCCATGAGGCACTGTTGCTCCAGACCCATTTCCCAATAAATTCCCCTTTTGAAGGGGCATTGAACTGAAAGACACCTGTTTTTCCATTGTTTTTGTTAACAAACGTTCCCGAGAGCATTTTCTCCCCATTCTTAATTTCAATGGCACCATGGACTATGCCGGAACCGTATACTCCTACATACTGTTGGCCATTGTATTTTTGCTTCTTTACTTGGAGTTTTCCAAAGGTGGAATTCCAATCACCTTCCCAATCTTGGGCAGCTACATATCCTTGCGCGCACAGTATGGAAACAAGGGCGAGGTAAATCAATTTTTTGCTCATTTTTTAAAATTTAAAGATTATGTGCGGGTTCCATAAATCATGTGATTCTGATATACCCGAACACGGTGATTAGATATGCTTATTCATATATAATTTCTATCACATCGGGAGTATCGTTACTTTCCTCGGTCCATGTGGCACTTGTAAGTAATTCCAAGCTATTGTATGTGTTGCTCGCAGTATAGGTTTCATCGCCATCGCTGAAGTTTATGGTATAGTGCTTGGGGGCATATTTGTCCATAAAATGATTAATAAGGAATAGGCCGTCCGAGGCGGTTTTTAGATTGTTGAAAAAACCAAACAATGGTGACTGCCTTACAAAGAAAGCCTCTTGTCCGTCGGTAGCGGTGTCGTGTGACTTCTCAATCTCATAAATGGTGCTTCCCGTGAAATCATATGAATAGTGATTGATGATATTGCCAAAACTATCCAGTGCCGTAGCATGGGTTCCGATATCGTCGGTCCAATAATACGTTTGATTGGATGCATCATAGAGAATGTTGAGTGTTTCGTCCATGGCCGGATTGCCGTTGGATAGATAGACCTCAAAATTAGTGTCAGAAGAATACACCACTTCTGCTGTTGTGGTGGTACCACCATATTCGGTTTCAAATCCATTTATGCGCCCTTCCCCATCGTACGTAAATTTTCGAGTGTAACCTACTGTGCCATTTTCTGTAACACTGATACTTTCAATGAGCATATCCGAATTATATAAAAAGTTGAAATCCAACTCACTGCCAAAGAATGGCATCCTTACGCTTCTTGGAAGTGGTGACAGTGGGGTCTTGAACGTGAATACACTGCTTTCAGTAGTGTTTCCATAGCTGTCCTTTGCCAAGACCTTCCAATAGAAGATGGTATTATATTGTTCCAGTTGGTCGGTAATGGTAAACTGGGAATCCGTCAAATTTGATGCTTCCAAGTAAAATATATCTTCTTCATCACCTATGAGGAGATTATAGATAATGGCATCGTTCTCCGGATCCACGACATCTTCCCAATCAAGCAGGAATCCGGAGACGTTTTCCGTAGTGGTTTCATTTGCAGGGGAAACAAGGGCAAAAGCATTGGGAGCTTGGTTTCCTGCTGTAGTGAATTTGTAAACAGGACTTTCTGTTGTATTTCCTTGGGGGTCTTTGGCGACTACTTTCCATTGATAGGTTGTTTCATAATCCAAAGGTGCTGCGGAATCATCCCCAATGGAATTGGAGGGGTGGTTTTCTACATAGGGATCAGAAAGGGTTTCACCTTCCAGATTGAAATAGATATCATAGACAACATTATCACCATTGGGATCCACGGCTTCTTCCCACTCCAAGACTGGGGTAAGGCTGACCCCTGAAGTGTTGTTTCCTGGGGATAGAAGCGTGAATGATGCCGGGGGCAGGTCCTCTTCTTGGGGACTACCACTATTATCATCACTACTGCAACTACTTATAAGAAGTGCCAAGAGAACTGTGAATGGGTAAGGGAACAGTGTATTTTTTAAGGATACTATTTTCATCTTTTCTTTGTTTTGTGACCGAAATGCGAATGGTCCAATTCGTAAATGGATTTAAAATATGCGTTGAACGGTATAATCTGATAGGTCGATGTCAATGGGTTCTTTGGTGATGTGAATTACTTTCATCTCGGTCTTATTTTTATGGTTTTCGTAGGCTGTCATTTCCATGACATATCCGTATCCATCGTTCAGTAATCCGTATGGATTAGTGCCTCTTTTTCCGGAAAACATCTTGGAAAACCCCCGCAAATAGTCTTGAAAGACGAAATCAACTTCAGGGGCGAACCAGGCTTTAATGGTAATGGCATCCTCTTCAATGATGTATTCCTCGCACCGGTAGCCGTTGATATGTTTTGATGCCCCTGTTTTTCTTGATCTGATTTTTTGTGCATCCTCAGATGTTTTGGGGGCGGTTGCCCATTTTTCCATAAAGGCCATAGAAGCCACTTGAACGGTTTTACTGCTTTTATCTATGAGTAGGGAAACCTCGTTTTTTAAATCATAAAGAACGGGCACGTCATTTTCCTCGAGAATGGTATACAGGGCATGGTCACCGTAGGATTGCTGCATGCGCGTTTGTTGTTTCTTTTTGGTTGAGTGATCTGTCACTTCCATCGTGGCGGTGAAACGAAAGTGATAGGCCTCTTCAAACGCAACCTCTCCTTTCTCC
>JBFOLQ010000302.1:0-2243 GCA_040830145.1 Flavobacteriaceae bacterium
AAACCCCATTTTGTGGGATTCGCCTTATCCGTGGCCTCCCTAAAAACCATGGACAATGGGTTCTGAAGACCCAAAAAATTACCTATCTTACCCAACTGATCAACTTAAAAACAGCTCATAATGAAAATAATGGCATCCCGTAGGATCCCCTTGGTGTTCCTATTATTGATTACCTTTTTATCCCAAGCACAGGAAAAAGAAAACAAAGGCATCTTCAATGGCCTTGAATTTAGAAATTTAGGTCCTGCACTTACTTCAGGTCGTATCGCCGATATCGCAATCGATCCCACCAATGAAAATGTATGGTATATAGCAGTAGGCTCGGGTGGTGTATGGAAAACCGAAAACGCGGGCACAACCTTTAAGCCTATTTTTGATCAACAACCAAGTTATTCCATTGGGGCGTTGGCGATAGACCCCAGTGATTCCAATACGATATGGGTAGGTACTGGTGAGAATGTAGGTGGAAGGCATGTGGGTTTTGGCGATGGAATCTACGTAAGCCATGATGGTGGCAAGGGATGGAAAAACATGGGGCTTAAGGCCTCTGAACACATTTCCAAAATAGTGGTCCATCCCGAAGATTCCAATACCCTCTTTGTGGCATCACAAGGCCCCCTGTGGAGCAAAGGTGGGGAACGGGGGTTTTATAGGACTGAAGATGGTGGGGCCACATGGAAATGTACATTGGGGAATGACGAGTGGACAGGGGTCACCGATATTGTAATGGACCCGGACAATACTGATATTATCTACGCGGCCACTTGGGACCGACACAGGACGGTAGCCGCCTATATGGGTGGTGGCCCTGGTTCCGGTTTACATAAGTCCACTGACGGAGGTAAAACCTGGACTTCCCTAAAAACGGGTATTCCAAGTTCGAATTTGGGGAAAATTGGTCTGGCCATTTCCCCATTTGATGCCAATGTAATCTATGCCGCCATAGAATTGGACCGAAAAAAAGGAGGCTTGTACATATCTAGAAATGGAGGGGCATCATGGTCCAAACAATCCGATGCCGTATCAGGGGGTACGGGGCCCCATTATTATCAGGAGCTATATGCCTCTCCCCACCAAAATGGGCGTCTTTACCTTATGAGCAATTATGTTCAGGTTTCCGATGACCATGGCAAGACCTTCCGCACCATGAACGAAAAGAACAAGCATGTGGACAGTCACGCCATGGCCTTTAAGAAAAATGACCCCAATTATGTTCTCTTTGGAACGGACGGCGGTCTCTACGAATCGTACGACCTTACCAAAACGTGGCGGTACTTTCCCAATCTTCCCGTCATTCAATATTATAAGGTAGCCGTAGATGATTCAGCTCCATTTTATAATATTTATGGAGGCACCCAGGATAACGGATCTCATGGAGGCCCCAGTAGAACTGATAGGGCCGATGGTGTCCTAAACCAAGATTGGTGGATAACCTTGGGAGCGGATGGACACCAATCGGCTACAGAGCCCGGAAATCCAAAAATCACATACGGGGAATTTCAACAGGGATGGTTATGGCGAATAGACCAGACTACGGGGGAAACAGTCTTCATTCAACCCCAACCCGGCCCGGGTGATCCCCACGAGCGATTCAATTGGGATGCACCCATTTTGGTAAGTCCCCATAAACCGGAACGCCTTTATTTTGCATCGTATAGGGTTTGGAAATCTGAAAACCGGGGTGATGATTGGAAAGCAATATCAAACGACCTTACACGCAATGAGGAGCGTTTGGCCCTACCCATTATGGGGAGGCAACAAAGCTGGGACAATCCATGGGATGTGGGTGCCATGAGCAATTACAATACCATAACCTCACTATCAGAATCCCCGGTCCAAGAAGGTTTGCTCTATGCGGGGACCGACGATGGCATCCTCCAGGTTTCCGAGGATGGTGGAGCCAACTGGCGAAAAATCATGTTGGGAAATATCAAGGACATTCCCAACAGGGCCTTTGTAAATGACGTACGTGCCGATCTGTATGATGCCAATACGGTATATCTAGTACTGGACAATCACAAGGAAGGTGATTACCGGCCCTTTTTACTTAAAAGTATTGACAAAGGACGCACTTGGAAGTCCATCAATGGGAACCTACCCAAAAGATTACTCACGTGGCGCATTGTTCAAGATCACAAAAAAAAGGGAATGCTCTTTGCTGCCACTGAATTCGGTATCTATTTTACAACTGATGGAGGTCGTCAGTGGTCCCAACTCAAAGGGGGAATTCCCACCATATCGTT
>JBFOLQ010000303.1:0-4749 GCA_040830145.1 Flavobacteriaceae bacterium
GTGCCCGAGGTAATCGGTACATACTTGGAGGAATATCCCAATGATGCGAACGCGGAAGAAATGAAGGGGCTATTGGTCGATTCATATATTACCTCAAAGAACTTTAAGGGGGCTATGGAGCTTTTGGAGAGGAACAGGGGGTATGCCAGTAAGGCCGTATATCAAAAGGTGGCCTTTTATCGCGGTGTGGAACTTTTTATGGACGGTGCGTACGAAGATGCGTCCATCACTTTTGGCAAGGCATTGGACAGTGGTGAAAAAGGGGTTTTTAGGGCCCGTGCCCAATACTGGAAGGCAGAGGCCGACTACCAATTGAGCCGTTTTGATAGAGCCCTTTCGGGCTTTATGGTATTTAAGACCGATCCTGCTGCTCCCAATACCCCAGAATATGGGGAAGTGGATTATAATCTTGCCTATACCTACTTTAAGTTAAAGGACTATACCAATGGGGCAGATTATTTCAGTAGGTATGCAGCGACCAATCCGTCTGATATTGAAAAACGCTATGATGCATACCTTCGTTTGGGGGACAGTTATTTTGTAAGCAGTAAATATTGGCCTGCCATTGAGACGTATAATAAAGCCTTGGCCTTACAAGGGCCCAAAAAGGATTATGCGGCCTATCAAAAGGCGATTAGCTATGGTTTTGTGGGCAAGAGTGCTGAAAAGATATCTGATTTGCGAACCTTTGTAAGCCGTTATCCAAAATCCACTTTAAAGGATGACGCCCTATTTGAGCTGGCAGACCAGTATATCACGGAAGGGCAAGAATCCAATGGCTTACGTACCTATGATCAAATGATACGGGAATTTCCGGGAAGTTCATTGGTGCCACAGGCGATGTTGCGCCAAGGGCTCGCCCATTACAATGCCGGTAGAAACGAGGAGGCCTTATCCAAACTAAAGGCTGTGGTACGGGATTTTCCCAATACCCAAGAATCCATTCAGGCGGTCGCCACGGCAAAGTTGGTCTATGTTGATTTGGGCCGGGTGAATGAGTATGCTGCTTGGGTCGAAGGTATTGACTTTGTGGAGGTAACTGATACAGAGCTCGACAATGCCACCTATGAATCGGCCGACAAAAAGAATATGGAGGGCAATATTGATGCGGCCATCAAGGGATATGAAGGATATCTAAAACAATTTCCCAGTGGGGCGAACGCTGTGGATGCCCATTTTAATTTGGCCCAATTGTATTTTGGAAGAGGGCAAAAGGAAGATGCCCTGGACCACTATCAGTACGTCGCGGATCGATCTTCGGGGGAGTATACGGAACAGGCCATGGCCCGTGTGTGTGAGATATATGTGGGCATGGATGACTATCCGTCAGCAATGCCCTACCTGAGAAGATTGGAGGAACGTGCCAATATTTCCCAAAACCGCACATTTGCCCAATCAAACTTAATGAAGGGATATTATCAACAGCGGGATTATGAAAGAACCCTGGACTATGCAAAGACGGTACTGGAGACCTCCAACATTGACGATCGTATCAAGGGTGATGCCCATATATTTATAGCGCGTTCGGCCATGGCTATGGGCGATGAACCGCGTGCCAAGGATGCCTATGCAGAGGTATTGAAGGTCGCTTCGGGAGAAACGGCCGCTGAGGCATTGTATTATGATGCTTATTTTAAATATAAGCGGGCAGACCATGAGGGTTCCAATACTTCGGTACAAAGATTGGCCAAGGATTTTGCGGCATATAAGGAATGGGGGGGGAAAGGTCTTATTCTCATGGCAAAGAATTTTTATGCCATGGATGACGCCTATCAGGCCACCTATATTTTGGAGAGCGTGACCCAAAATTTCAAGGAGTTTCCAGAAATCGTGGCGGAGGCCCAAGCGGAATTGACGGTCATCAAATCCAAGGAGGCCCAACACAACTCCTCAATAAACCCAAATGGGAATTGAATTTCAAAAGCGAAAGGAACAACATATGCAAATGAAAATCAAGATAGCGGTAATAGTGCTGTTGACCGGATGCCTTCAATGGGGCTTGGCCCAAGAGGAGGGGGAAGATATAGGGACGGAGACCGTGACCGTGACCAAAGCGTATACCCCTTCTATTTCCGATGCATTTAAGATTAAATCGTTTCCGGTAACGAATGACAGCATTGAACTGCAAAAAAAGAAACTAAAATATAAGATACATTCCATACCCGTGGCCTCTACCTTTACCCCGGCCAAGGGCAAGGCAACCGCGGTAAAGAAGACCCCACCTCCCGAGCTCTTTAATTCATATGCGTCCTTTGGCTTTGGGAGTTATGCCAATGCCTTGGCCGAGTTCTATACGAGTAGGCCAATTAATCGCGACCAACGCTTGGATATAGGTTTTGACCATAATTCCTCACGTGGCAATATCGACGGAGTGGCCCTGGACAATATTTTTTCAGACTCGGAAATTTCAGGGTCGTATTCCCTTCGTGATCGTGATTATGATTGGGGCGCGAATGTCGGATTCCAACATCAAATATACAATTGGTATGGACTGCCAGAGGATATTGATGATCCGGTCACAATCAATGGCATAGATGAGCGGCAGCAATATTTTATGGGGGAGGCAGGGGCATACATTAATTTGGAAGACACCTACATAAAGAGTGGTTCCTTTAAATACCGTCGTTTTTGGGATGCCGTGAAGTCAGGTGAGAACCGGGTTATTTTAGGTGGGGCCTTGGATTTTCCCCTGGGAGAGGAGTCGTTGAATATCAATTTGAACGTCGATTACCTCAATGGTACGTTTGCGAACGCCAGTTTAAATAACCCCAATAATGACACGGATATCAAGTATAGTCAATTTCAGGTGGGAATCAATCCCAGCCTGGCCATGTTACGGGATGATCTTTCCCTGAAGTTGGGTGTTAATTTTGTGTATGGGATGGATACCGAGGCAAGTGAGGGCAGTTTTTACATCTACCCCGCCGTAACGGCCTCTTACCGTCTAGTGGGGGAGACTGTAATTGCCTATGGGGGCATAGAGGGGCAACTCAAGCAAAATTCCTACTACGGGTTTGTTGATGAAAATCCATTTGTGTCACCTACCCTTTCCGTCGCTCCCACGGATTCCCAGTATGATGCCTACGGAGGGGTTAAGGGTCAATTATTGCCCAATTTAGGGTATAATGTCCGCATTTCATATGTGGCAGAGAACAATAGGCCCCTATTTAAATTGAACCCCAGTAATTCGTTTCGCAGTGATGACAAAGGGTACTATTATGGTAATTCCTTTGAGGTTTTTTACGATGATGTAAAGACCATAGGCTTTTTTGGGGAGCTCAATGTGGATGTCAATAGAAACTTCACCTTTCGACTCAATGGTTCGTATAGTAGCTATACCACCGAAACGGATAATCCTGCTTGGAACCTTCCCAAGTTGGAGGGGAATCTCTTTTTTGATTACCAGATTGGGGAAAAGTGGTTCTTGGGGGCCAATCTATTTTATGTGGGCGAACGTGAGGACGTGGCCACCCAGGCAACCCTGTCCGGGATACCTTCTGATTTTCCTGCCACGGCGATTACCCTCGATGGCTATTTTGATGCCAATGCCCATGTAGGGCATCGTTTGAACAATCAACTATCCGTCTTTTTAAGGGCGTCGAACATCGCCAACAATAAATACCAACGCTGGGCCAATTATCGGGTACAGGGCTTTCAAATATTGGGAGGGGCCACCTATAAGTTTGATTTTTAGGACTACATCCCATGAAATGGGTTGCTGATCAGGGTTGGCTTTGATTTGGTGGACCCAAGGTTGGATTATCGTGTTTTTTTGGATTTTGTCCCTGAATGTCACCATGGTTACAACCGTGTACCCTATTTTTGAATAAAATTGCTCTGAAAAATACCGCTGATGAAATCCGTACCCGTTATTGAAGGGATGAGGGGGGCTAATACCCTCACCCTTATTCTGTTGATTCCACTATTTTTATTTTCGTGTAAGAATGACAACGGTTTTGATTCCGATGTGGATACCGATGGTGATGGTGTCCTGGATAGGGTTGAAATTGAGGAAGGCACAAAAAAGAATGATGCATGTGACCCCCCAAGAACTTCGGGCTACGCAGGATTCAATGCGGATAATCCCATCTGGTCCGGGGCAGATTGCGATGGGGACGGACAATTGAATTCGGAGGAAGTGGCCAATGGTACCGATCCCTATTTGGACGAGATTACCGATACCGATGGAGACGGCATAACGGACACCCATGAAAAATCGGATGGAACGGATATGAATGATCCCTGTGACCCGGAACAGCAATCGGGTTACAAGGAGTATGTGGCCTCCAATACGGTTTGGGCCAATGCCGATTGTGATGGGGATGGCGTTACCAATGGCGATGAGGACTCTGCCGGTACCGATCCCTACTTGGACGAGATTACCGATACCGATGGAGATGGCATAACGGACACCCAGGAAAAATCAGATGGGACGGATATGGAAGATCCCTGTGATCCGGAACAGCAATCGGGCTATACCGGTTATATGGCCTCCAATGCGGTTTGGGCCAATGCCGATTGTGATGGGGATGGCGTTACCAATGGCGATGAGGACTCTGCTGGGACCAATCCCTACTTGGATGAGATGACCGATGCCGATGGGGATGGGGTGAGTGATTACCAAGAAGGGGTGGATGGGACTGACCCCCAAGACCCTTGTGACCCCATGCAGGAAGGGGGTTACTCTGGGTATGATGCTACGAACGAGACGTGGGCCGCCGCAGATTGCGACAGTGATTTGGTGACCAA
>JBFOLQ010000304.1:0-18034 GCA_040830145.1 Flavobacteriaceae bacterium
ATATTTCCACCAGATATGCAAACGTCCCAAACTTGATTGCAGTTCTACCATCAATTTCGATTTTTCAAATTTTATGCGCTCCTGCCTACTTGACGATTGCCATATTTTTATCAATTCATCCTCTATCATAACAACGTATTTATACAGTTCAATAATTTCAACTTTAACCTTTTAATCTTTACCGCTATGTGGTTTTCAGATAATCCTAGAATATTTGAAATTTCCTTATAGGCCATCCCTTCCAAATAAAGAGCTACCAACGCCTTATCCCCTTCATTCAAATTTTCCATACATTTTCTTAAAGATGCTAGTTTTTCATTTTGTCCACTA
The DNA here is from genome assembly GCA_040830145.1 of Flavobacteriaceae bacterium. Lineage (GTDB taxonomy): Bacteria > Bacteroidota > Bacteroidia > Flavobacteriales > Flavobacteriaceae > JBFOLQ01. The sequence continues at coordinate 331 of JBFOLQ010000304.1, forward strand.
TTGTTCTCCTCTGACTTTAAATTGGAAATAGTAATACTATCCAACCGTATCAACCTACTATGGTGCTTTGTGTGTTTGGATTTAATGCGAAGACATACATTTAGGGCAATTCTGAACATCCAAGTCCCTATCTCAGAATTACCCTTAAATGTTTTCATCGAATTCCAAATATGTACCATAACCTCTTGAAAAAGGTCTTTAGCATCTTCGGTTCCTGAAGAATAAATTGAGCAAACTCTAAATAGTTTTTCCTTATTTTGTTCTAGAGCATTTAGAAATAAAGTTTCCTGTTCTTTTTGCATTGTTGAGGCTTCTCTCCACTATTTTAGTTACCAAAGTCTCTTAAATATGACAATTAAATTGATGTAATATGAAACGAATGCTACGCGGATTAGGTGTTTTTGTGCTTTTCTTGGTGGCAGTCACTTTAGGGCTCTTTTTTTACCTACATAAAGGTCTGCCTGAAGGGGAACCGGGCAGTGCAGCCGATGAGCTGGCCAAAAAGATGTTGACCTCCCTTCATGTTGAGGCCTACGACAACACCCGATTTTTGGAATGGAGCTTTCGGAATGGGAAACACCGGTATCGTTGGGACCGTGTGGAACATAGCGCGAACGTGGCATGGGATTCATATAACGTAAACTTACACCTCAACAATTTAGGGGAGAGTACCGTGACCGAAAAAGGACAAATGGTATCCGGGGAATCACGCATGGAACTCATAAAAAAGGCCCAAAAATTATTCAATAATGACTCTTTTTGGTTAGTAGCCCCGTTCAAGGTGTTTGATTCGGGAACCCAAAGGGCTTTGGTACCTCTAAAGAACGGAAAAAAGGGTCTTTTGGTTACCTATACCTCAGGGGGGGATACCCCTGGGGACAGTTACCTTTGGATATTGAACGACCAAGGTTTTCCCGTCAGTTATCAAATGTGGGTGTCCATTCTCCCTATCGGTGGACTTGAGGCCACGTGGGATAATTGGAAGCAAACCGAGACCGGCGCCTATTTACCGGGCACCCATAGCTTAGGCCCACTGTCCCTTCCCATGGGAACGGTGAAGGGATATAATTGATTGTACCGAGTGTATTTCCACAGGTACGGTTAAAGTTCGGAAAGCCCATACTCATTGAGCACGATTTCCCACTCCGGGCTTTCCACGATTTCCAGGATTTTTTGTGATATCCTTCGCTGCAGGTCCGTATTGCCCAATGCCATGGCGAAGGCATAAAATTGCACATCAAATTTGATGGGGAGTACCTTAATTTTCTCCAAACTCGCATCATTCCCAATACGATATCTAAGAATGGGTTCGTCATAGATAAACGCCTCTATTTCTCCATCCCTAAGGGCATATAACCCTTCTGTGACACTTGAATACTGACGGACATCCTTAAAAAAACGCGTTTGTAAGTATACTATGGTCTCCGTATTTTGGACAGACCCCACGGTCCGGTCCTTGAACTCGAAAAAATTATCTGGGTCACTATTAAGTTGGTTCACGGTCAAGCTCGAGGCAATACCGGCCGTAAGTCCCGAGATGAACAATAATCCAGAAAACATCAACAAGAGCGCCGCAATCTTGCCACCACGGCTCTTAGGGGCCTTATCACCATAACCTACCGTGGTCAATGTGACAACAGACCACCAAAGACCGTCCCAAATGCCCTGGGAGCCCTCTCGGAACTGTGAGGGGTTTTGTTTTCTCTCAAACCACCAAACGACCACTCCAAACACGGTAATAAAGCCTACTAGCACGAACAACCCACGAAGAAAGTTCAGGTTGAGAAACGCACCAATAAAATCCAACGCCCGTTTTATAGCAGACTGTTGGGCCACGGCAATAGTAGCGTTGGAAGCATAAAATGAATAGGTAAATGCCATTTTTTCACTACGTTCACTGGAAATGGTCAAGGGGTTGATACTGACATCTATGTGACCCGAACCAATGGAATCCAACATGTTTCCAAAATTCATGGGAACAAGGGTATACGGTATCTCCAATTCATCGGCCACCTGTTCCCATAACCACGCATTCACACCCTCCAAATCCCCATCTCCCTTAATTAAAAATGGTGGGGCATTGGTATAGGCCACGGTAAGCGTGTCCAATTCTTGGGCGATAAGTCCTGAACCTCCACAAAAAGATAAAAAGCCCCATACATACAATAGAATCCTCATACAACACTTGTTAGTTACCAAAACGGCCATTTTCTGGGTGGGCAATTTAAAAAAAACGAGCATATCAAAATGGAAGTGGAATCCCTTATTTTTGAACCTCCCATAAGAACCTGTTTGAACCGTTGGGGATTTTGTTCCCCCAAAAAGAATGACCATGGAATTTTTTAAGCTTACACCTACGCGGATAACGCCCTCTCTTTGCAATCAGGTACCGGCCCTCTTTGCCCAATTGAATGACCGGATGTCCCCTGTGGATTTGGCCGTTGTAATGGAGTCATCCCACTCCAAAATACATGGAGTGGCATGTACATCCGGGGAAAAACTGGTAGGCATGGCCTTCTTGGCGGTCTATAAAACCCTTTCCGGCCATAAGGGCATGGTGGAGGATGTGGTGGTCCATATGGAGCACCGGAAGCAGGGCATTGCCAAAAGATTGATGCAACTACTACTTGAAGAGGCAGAAAAAGAGAAACTGGACCAAGTGCTTCTCTATACGGGGTATCATCGAAAACCTGCCATGGCCCTCTACGAATCCTTGGGGTTCCAAAAAAAGGAAAGTAGCATCTATTCGTACGTATTGGGGAAAACTACCCCGTCCCGGTGAAATTTGTTCATCGTTCATTGATGATTGTCAGGTGTTAGGTACTGGAGTAGGATTTTAAATTACATACTTCGCATTTCCACTTTCCACTTTCCATTTTCCATTTTGTACTTCTTACCCTCTTCTTGTTCCCGCCTTTATTCCTGTCCCCATTTCGTGTACAAATCCTGGTATTCGGTTTTGGTGTCCAAATCCACTATATCTCCTTTGGGCAACACGGAACGTACCGTCTTTCCGGCCGCCTCCACTATTTTCTTGGCCCCTTGGGAAGGCTCAAGACTTGCCAATCCTTCAAAATACCGCCTTCCAAAAATTGCTGGAACTCCGATACCATCACGGTATTCTGTGGCAACCACATCGTACGGGGAGGTATTGAACCCCTCCATTAGGAAATCAAAATGGGCATGGCCCAATAAAGGCTGATCCGCCAGGGCAATCAAGACGGACGAAAAAAAAGGGGGCTCCTGCATTATGTGGCGCATCCCCGAGACAATACTACTTCCCATACCCTTTTTCCATTCCGGGTTCATGATGATTTCCTCCTGAAACTGGATCTGTGATCTTATCCTATGGGCATGGGCCCCCAAAACCACGTATACCTTATTTGCGGTGGATGCCCTTGCTTCCTGTAGCACATGGCCTAACAGGGTAGTCCCCTTCCAAGGTAACAATTGCTTGGCCTCCCCCATTCGGGAGGCCTCACCTGCAGCTAAAATCAATAGGGCCGTATCCGGGGTATCCACTTGTATTACATACTGTTTTTGACCAAACCGCGTTAGAATGCAGTTTAGGTTTTGTAGGTGTAATTTTAATTTAATCCCATCATAAAGTTTCCCATCTTAGGCATTATAAAAGGGAAAAACATTTTAAAAATACCCATATTATTTCTAACGAATTTGGATGTTGATGCGTTTCCTGCCAATCCCATGGTTAAATGCAAGGTATTAAAAAACTGACCACAACTTGCCAGCCCAAATGATGGTTCTACCAAAAATCAGTGGCAAGGGCACCCTGGCCTTAAGGATATTGCCAATTAACATTCTTTAACATCAAAATCGCGTTTCTTCCGTAATTTTGTGGATTTTTTACCGTTTTCTTGGTTGAACACAAAATGTATGGAATGAACAGTCTTTTCAAGAATCTTACCTTCGTCACCGTAGCTCTTATACTATTTTCGTGTGGAAACGCCGATGATGATGTCAATTTTAACCCCAATTACGGGGAAGGTCTGGGCAAGGGAAAACCCGTTGATGAATGTCTGAACCTTGGAGACAATGACCTTATCCTTTCCATTCAGGAACAGTATACCACCCTACCGGGAAAGGTTTCCATTTTTTTTAGGGTCTCGGATGTGGATGGAAATCCCGTTCCGGGCCTGACAGCCGAGCAGTTCACCATATATGAACAAGGGCGCAACGATGCGTGTTTCAACACCATTTCCACCTCGGAGTCCTTCGCACGTATATCGCCCAATTCACAGATATTTTCAAACAATGCACTACTTGTCCTTGATTTGAGCAATAGTGTATTGAGCAGTAGTCTTACGGAATTAAAGTCGGCCTCGATCAGCTTTGTCAACAACGTGATGCCCCAAGGGGGACAAGAGGGCTTTAAAATGGCCATTTACTGGTTTGATGGGGAAAATGAGCTACACCTACTCAATGAACGCACCTCGGACAAGCAGGAACTTATTTCCGCCATTGAAGGTATCACGGACGATATCAGCAATGATCCCTCCACCGATCTTTACGGAGCCGTTATCAAGTCAACCGATATCGCTTCCAAACTATTGGCAGATAGTACAAAAGGGGACAAGATAGGAGCAGCTTCCGTCATCATCTTTACGGACGGTACGGACCAAGCCTCCCGGTATACCAAGGAGTCGGCCCAACGTAAGGTAAATTCCGCTGATTCCAATATATCATTCTTTACCATCGGCTTGGGCAGTGAGATTGACCAACAGATCTTAACGGACCTCGGCAAGACAGAAAGTGTCTTTGCCAGTAATAAGGAAGAACTGGAACAGACCTTTAACCAGATTTCACGACGGGTCTCAGAACGGGCCAATAGTTATTATCTTTTTGAATACTGCACCCCCAAACGGGACGGAAGCGGTGATAATAATCTGGCCATACAAGTAAAGACAGGCAATAGACAGGGAGCGGTCCAGACCAAGTTCAATGCCAATGGTTTTACGGGCGGTTGTGAATGACCCCTTGTAAATTCCCTTATCCGCTGCTTTCCAAAACAATATCCCTACCATTGTGGTAGGGTTTTTTATGTTTGGATTGTTATAAGTAATACACCCCGATCCTGAACTTCCACGAAGGCTGTTTAACTTTTAAATTCAATGTCATGAGGATAATGGAGGATATTTGGGAATACAGTGCCCTTGGATTCTTATCCATAGGATACAAATGGGCCGTATTGGTCTTATTCACATCGATCATAAGTCTGTTGCTGGGTATGTTGGTAGCCCTTGTGACCCAGGGTGTGCATATGAATGTCCAGTTCGGCTATTGACTACGGCCAAACTCCCCTGATGGGCCATTACCTATAAATCATCGCATTTTTTATCTGGGGGAGCTCCCTTTCCAAATCAAGGGGAAATCCATTGATAACGGCATATCGCGGTTGCCCTTCCCTTTCCAGGATAAATGTGGGATTGATTCCAGGCCGTAACGCAAATTCGGGCAACTCATGACCTTTGGATAAAAGGTGCACGGGATAGGGTGATGCCACCAAGTTCTTAGGCAGGTTGGCAATCCGTACATAGGCGTAACCATCCCTGAGCACTTCCCTAAAATCCATGTTTTTCAAATCATCCATAGAGGCCACCACCTTGGGATAAATCTTTCCGGGTACAATGACATGGCCCGAAACATCCAAGGTTTCATAACCGAAATATGTGGAAAGGTCCCCTTGGTCCATAATACGACTACTAAACCAAAAGTCATCATGGTTTTCATAATCGACCTCAAAATGTTGTATTCCCAAATCCAAAACATATTCCTTTCCCCGTAACCCATAGGTTGCCCCATGTATTTTCACATCAAATAACTTTCGATCATTTTTCGGTATTTGTTCATATTCACTCAAGGGAATATCGGAATAATTACCTGTGGCTATTGCGTTCAAGGCCGAAAGGATGGATACGTAGTTCAATTTTCTAATCTCCTGTTTCTCCCTGTCATCGGCGTACCCCCCCGACTCTATCAAAATTAAACTGGTACCCCATTTGGCAATATTGTCACCAAAGGCCCGGGGCTCAAAATCATCATTATAGCGTCCTACTTGTCCCGGGGCGTATTTTTGGATAATACGGTTCATGTACACAATCACCTTCATGGCATTGGCCCGTACTTCATTGATGTCCCTATCGTAGTTGTAGGCCGTGGCCAAATAGGAAATAGTGGCCTGCTTTGGGGTACGCTCCGCATTATAGTACCTACTTTGATCGTGTAGGTTAAAACCAAAATCGGCATTAAGACTGTCCCGAATGCGTTTCAGTACCCTACCCTCTGGGGACTGCAAACGCAGCGCATCCCGATTGATATCTATGCCCAACGCATTGCGCCGCTGAAATACTTGGGCCCCGTCCGGATTCAACATGGGAAGAAAATGAAGGGTCATCTGACGCAGCATCTGCGCCTTTTGCCCTGAATACCCCTCAGAAACAAGAAAGTTGAAAATATCAAAAATAGCCTGGGTGGCGGTAGGTTCGTCCCCATGCATTTGTGACCACAGAAACACTTGTATGGGTCCCGATCCGCATGATATCAGTGAGAGATTTCTTCCCTCAATACTCTCCCCTACCTTCCTGACCCTAAATAGCGGAACGGTCTCCAAACGTTTTATCAAAGGTTGAATATCCGCGTGTTTGATCCTCCGTTTGGTAAGGCTGGACTCCTTATATTTTCCATAGGTTCCATACAGCTCGGATGTAAACCCATCTGCCTGTGCAACAACTGATGCACATACAAAAAATAAAATATATAAAAATATGTTTTTCATCATTTTAAGGGTATCTTTTTAAACTGATACTTTTTAGTTTCACTTCTTACTTTTTTCATAAAATCCGTTCCTGGATCGGTCTTCTCCGTACGGTATCCATCATCCTTTTCAAGCCAAAGGGAATGGCCCTCAAAGTAGGTATATTCATAATGCCCGATCAGGTATTCTATCCCATATGTTTCGGACAATTGGGAAACCAACCAAATGTTTGATTTCAATTGTGCCTTGGTCAATGGGGTCTCGGCGGTCCCACCCACATTTTCAATTCCTATGGCACAGTGGTTCAATCCAATTACGTGGCGGGCCATTGTGGTCTCGGGCATCAAACGATATATGGTTCCATCCCTATCCACCAAAAAATGGGCGGATACGTTTAAGGCTCCAGCTCCTTGAATATCTGCCCGGCCACTCAATCTCGGTGTATCAAATGCCTCAAAGGACTCTGAAAAGGTTGGAATGGCCGTCCAATGCAATACAATCATTCGAGGCACTATGGTGGGTGATTTGCGTTGAAGCCCATAGCGTTCCGCAAGATAGTCCAACGTCAATGCCTCCCGTTCTTGGTTCCATACAATGGGCCTATCGATAATTTGATATGAGGGAGCGCAGGAAAATCCCATGGTAATGACCCATACTGAAAACCATTGTACAAAAGTGGAGGGAATTCGCATATGCATATATGGGTTCTTTCACCTATCTTAGGACCAATCCAAATGTACAAAATAAGATTCGGGATATAGGCTTCGGGCAGAACATGGAACATAGGGACCAAAAAGATATTCGTTTCCAAAATGACCGCCCCTGCCATCAATAATTGACCGAGAACAACTGAAGTGGTTTAGACTTTTTGGATTGAAGCGAAAATTAATGGTTTTGTATCCGAATAAAGACTTTTTTGAGCTATATAAACCTGTGCTGAGCGGAGCCGAAGTAGGCTATGGAGCAAGAATAAAGACAAAACCCGCCTTGACCCGTCGGGGTAGGTATGAGTGCAAAGCAGTAATTTCCCGCCCGAACGTACAGTTCGGTACGGGCGGGCTTAGCCAATTTGAAAATGTTAAAACCACTTCACTAAGATCAAAAGAATGAAACTACTAAAACGCTTGCTCCTTTTGGGAGTGTTGGCCCTTGCCGTCATCAGTATCATCAATTATCCCAAATTGAACATTATTTCAGGATATGCCGCCAAGAATATGGCCTCCTCGGTCTATGTGGCCCATCGCAGTGCGGAATCTGTCACGGAGCAGGACCATAAGGTGCCCTTGATTGAATTGGCCACCACAGAAATAAGTGATAATGGGGCCTCCGCTGCCGTATGGGGACTGAAAGAGCGCATAGCCCATTGTCAAGACGGACATGGTTGCACATTGGTACCCGATGGGCACGGGACGCCGGCGGTGAAACCCTTGCCCCAAAGGACCCAATCCCCATCACCGGAACCCTATCCTTGGGGGCATGGACCGGTCAAGGACACTCTTTTTGCCCATGTGGATTATCAGCTTCTGGAAGCGGCCGTTGACCTTGCCTTTGCCGAGCCCCAAGTGCAACGCACCCGCACCCTTTTGGTGCTTCACAAAAACCATCTCATTGCCGAGCGCTATGCGGAGGGGTTTGACAAGGACACTCCCATTTTGGGATGGTCCATGACCAAGAGTGTACTCGCTACCCTTTATGGTATTTTGGAACACCAGGGGAAATTGGGAATGAACGAACGGCCCAATATCCCGGAATGGCAACAAGACAATCGAAAGGATATCACATTTGACCATCTGTTGCGCATGCAAAGTGGGTTGGCATGGGACGAGGATTATTCCAGTATCTCGGACGTTACGGAAATGCTTTTTCTGGATATGGATATGACAAAGAAACAGGCTGAAAAGGAAGCCCTGGCCGCTCCAACCGAAATATGGAACTACAGCTCGGGCACTTCCAACCTATTGTCTGGCCAATTACGCAATCTGTTCAACGATTACCCCGGGTACCTTAACTTCCCATATTCCCAATTGATCGATAAGATTGGCATGCACAGTATGCTCATTGAAACAGATATGTCAGGAAACTTTGTGGGGTCTTCCTACGGCTGGGCCAGTACGCGGGACTGGGCACGGTTTGGGCTCCTGTACCTCAACCGTGGGAATTGGAAGGGGGAGCAACTGTTCAGTCCCCAATGGGTTGATTATATTGCCAAGCCCACCCTTCACTCTGATGGGGAATACGGAGCACACTTTTGGTTGAACGCCGGAGGCAAATACCCCGATGTGCCCTTAGATCTCTATTCTGCCAATGGGTACCAAGGGCAGTATGTCTTCATTATCCCCTCAAAGGAACTGGTGGTGGTACGAACGGGCCTGGCAGAAGCCCCTGATTTTAAGGCCAACGAGGTCTTATCACAAATCATTCGGGCCATAAAAAATTAAGTTTTTTCCTACAAACAACATTTTTCCCTACCTTTACCACAGTTTTGTGTTAATTCACAACAATAATTTACTAAGATCCTTGGTTGACTGTACTTTTATATCAGATTAATCAAGGAGTTAATTTTTTCATTTTCATATAGTGTTCTCGTAAAAGGGTCCTGTCATCTTCGATAGGGCTCTTTTTGGTTTAGGACCTTTCTACGGAATCCATTGGTTCTTCCCAAAATTGGGCTTGCGCTTCTCCAGAAAGGCATTGCGGCCTTCCTTCGCCTCCTCCGTCATATAAGCCAATCGTGTGGCCTCGCCTGCAAAAACCTGTTGTCCCACCATACCATCATCGGTAAGGTTCATGGCGAACTTGAGCATTTTAATGGAAGTAGGTGACTTGGCCAATATTTCCTGTGCCCACTGATACGCGGTATCCTCCAGATCATCATGGGGTATCACGGCATTGACCATTCCCATTTCATAGGCTTCCTGGGCCGAATAGTTACGCCCCAGAAAAAAGATTTCCCTAGCTTTCTTCTGTCCCACCAACTTGGCCAGATAGGCAGAGCCATAGCCCCCATCAAAGCTGGTAACATCGGCATCGGTCTGTTTAAAGATGGCGTGTTCGGCACTGGCCAGGGAAAGGTCACAGACCACATGAAGGGAATGCCCCCCTCCCACGGCCCAACCAGGAACCACGGCAATTACCACTTTGGGCATAAAGCGTATTAAACGCTGTACCTCCAGAATGTTCAGGCGGTGATACCCATCTTCCCCCACATATCCTTGGTGCCCACGTGCTTTTTGATCGCCCCCACTACAAAAGGCCCACTTACCATCCTTAGGGGACGGTCCCTCTCCCGAGAGCAATACAACACCTATGGAAGTATCTTCCTGGGCATCATAAAAAGCTTGGTACAATTCACTGGTGGTCTTAGGTCGAAAAGCGTTACGCACTTCTGGGCGATTAAAGGCTATACGGGCCACCCCATTGCTCTTTTTATAGGTAATGTCCTCAAATTCCCGGACAGTTTTCCAATTGGGTCCTTGCATGATCAACGATTTTTGAGTTGCGATACAAAGAAACGGAATTTCACGATTGCCCATGTAGTTCTCTACGGGCTGTCATTCAAAATCCAGCAAAGAAATCAACCTTTCAGCTATGCTTTTTACCAAGTAAGAGTAAGGTTCCCTGATTCTATGGACTACACGTAAATTGTCCATACAATACCTATATTGCAGGATAAATTACATTTCCTGAACCCATAACCATCATAATTTTATGAGAACCATACTTCCCTTCCTCCTCTTATCTTACGCGTTGGGTTTTGCCCAATCGTACGATTTCAAGACCAAAATTGACCTGGATGCCACGCCGGTTATCAGTCAAGGACGTACAGGTACATGCTGGAGTTTCAGCAGCACTTCTTTTTTGGAATCCGAAATCATGCGAATTAGTGGTAAGACCATAGATATTTCAGAAATGTACACGGTACGGAACACGTATCCCAAGAAACTGGAAAACTATATCCTGCGTCAAGGAAAGGCCCAGTTCAGTGAGGGTGGCCTGGCCCACGATGTATTAAACAGTATATCCCTGGATGGTTTGGTCCCATATCAAGTTTTTCCCGGCGTACAAAACCCCGAAGAACCCCATAACCATGGTGAATTGATTGCTGCATTGCAAGCATTGGCCCAAACCTATGTAACCAATTCTTCAGGAAGTGTACATCCAAAATGGAGGGCTGCGACCGAAGCCATTCTGGATGTTTATTTGGGGACAAAAGTTGAGGAATTTGAATATCAAGGCAAGCGATACACTCCCAAAAGTTTTTTGGCTTTTACCGGGATACAACCGGAGAATTATATTTCCATCACCTCTTTTTCCCATCTTCCCTACCAGAAAACCTCTGTTCTTACCATTCCGGACAATTGGAGCAATGGCCATTTTTATAACCTCAGTTTAGATTCCTTCATGCAGGTCATTGACCAAGCTTTGGAAAAAGGTTTTACCGTGGAATTGGATTGTGATGTTAGCGAAGCTTCCTTTTCAAGTAAAAATGGTATCGCCGTCATTCCCAAAAACAGCAAGGATATAGAGCGTGCTATGACCGAAATTGTCCCTGAAAAGGCCATAGACCAAAATTTTCGGCAGCAAGAATTTGAAAACTTTAATACCACGGACGACCATCTTATGCATATTACCGGCCTGGCATACGATCAAAAGGGAAACGTCTATTATAAAGTAAAGAACAGTTGGGGCACCGATAAAAATAGAACGGCCTTTGATGGTCATGTATTCTTTAGTGAGTCTTATATGCGCTTAAAGAGTATTAGCATTACGGTTCACAAGGATGCACTTTCGAAGGAAATAGCGGCAACACTTAAACTGTGATTCTTTAATTACCGTCCTTCTTTCGTTCGTTTTTTTCCTCAATCCATTTGCCCATAAACCGAGTGGCAGCAGCTGTTTGGTGTTGTAGCAGCTGGCCCATAAAGTTCTGGTCCCTGTGGGTCATCAAATGCTGTTGTAGTGTCGTTAACCGTTTAGTGAATGCCTGGATATGGGATTCTGCATCAAAAGCCGTACGCAAGATTTCCATCCCATTGGTCTGGGCTTTTTGCCAATCCGATGGATTGTTATAGAGCTGTACCGCAAAGTGGGCCATTTCCGCCGCCGTATCGGCCACAGCAGCAGGAATGGGCAATTGAGGGGGCAACCCCTCCACCCCAATGGATGTGGTCACGGTTGGGGTACCATTGGCCATAGCATCAAATAGCTTGCTTTTTAGTCCCGCCCCAAAACGCAAGGGAGCCAAATTCACCCTTGCTCCCTGGAGTACCGTATGGATATTTGGGGCCCAACCATGCACTAAAAAACCTTCCTGTTCCCGATGCCATTCATGGACCATCTGGGGCAAATATGCCCCATAAATATGCAGTTGTACTTGGGGCAATTGCTTACGGACCAAAGGCCATATTTCAGCCTTTAGCCATTGCAAGGCATCCACATTGGGACCGTGTTTCCCATTGCCTATGCAGATAAAATCGGTCCGTTTTTCAAACGGGGGCCAAGAAGATATGGCTTCCCGGGAGGGGAGTGTCTGTATAAAGGGCAGGTAATACAGTAAGGTCCCATCTATCTTGACACTCTTTTGTAGCAGATCCATCTCCACCCTGGAAATGATCAATGACAGATCGGACCGTAGGATACTGGCCATTTCCCGTTTGGTAAGGTCCTGCTGTTTCCATCCTTCCACGGTACCATCCATTCCTTTTTTTAGACAGCCTTCCCTATAATGACGCAGGGAGTGCAAGTCCTCAGTATCCAGGATACGCAATGCCCCAGGGAGTGTGGTCGCTACCCGCCATCCAAACTGTTCCTCGGTCAAAAACCGGTCGAACATCACCATATCAAAACCTTCCGCTTTGATAAAGGCATCGAACGAAGAATCGTTCAGGACAATGGATTGCGTACGGATGTCCAATTCGTTAAGGTGGGCGCTGTATTCCGTGGGCTGGGAAGTACTGGCAAAGGTAATCTGGCACCCATTTGACAAAAATAACCGCAGTAATTGCACCATACGCCTACCTGCCCCTGTGGTAGTGGGTTCAGGCCATGTATGGCCGATGACAAGAAGTTTATTTCCTTGGAGCAAGAGGTATCAATTCAAGGTTGGGATGTTTCCAATGTCGTATTAGAAATGATGCACAAAACATCATTGTAAGTCCTTCATAAGTCTTACCCCACACATTCGAAATCTCACATTTTTTCAGCAAACTTCCGCGAAATGGCTGAACGGAGCTTACGTCCATAATCCTCTTCCAACCATTCCTTATAATTCTTGGTATTGTTCATGATGCAATACGAATACTGCTTAATCCGATAGCCAATCTCATCCTTTAGTTCCTTGGCCAGGATACGGGCATCAAAAACGTCCTCGGCATTGTCCACGCACATTTGGGCGTGTTGCTCAATGCTGCGTTCCAGAACCACTTTAGATTTCATCCCTTGGGCAAACACTTTTTTGTACTCTGCCTTGATATCAAAATCTATGCTGGTGGACTTGGCGAATTTTTTTCGCAGTTCCTCGGGCATTTCATAGACAAAATCCCGCTCTATCTCCTCATCGTTCCGAATGTTTTCCAAAAAGAAATCGGGAAAATGGAAGATTTCCTGCCAATCAATCCCGGCGTCCCACATTCCAAAACGGGCCACATTGTTGCCTAAATCGATTACCGTAAATTCATTCTTGTTGGGCAATATTCTGGAGCCCCGGCCGATCATTTGAAAGTAAAGGGTAAGGGAGCGGGTAGCCCTATTCAGAATAATCGTTTCCACAGTGGGCTCGTCAAAGCCCGTGGTAAGTATGCTTACTGAAGTAAGGATGGCCTGGGGCGTACGGGCAAACCACTCCAAAATTTCCTTGCGCTCGGAGGCCGAATTGCGATTGTCCAGATGGCGTACGTCATAACCCGCTTTTTTAAAGGTCTCATATACATACAGGGATGTGTTGATCCCATTATTGAAAATGAGGGTCTTGGTCCCCTTGGCCATTTCGGTATAGGCACTGAGCAACTTTCCCAGCATGGAATACCGCCCGTAGAGCTCTTCTGAGGATTTTACGGTATAGTCCCCATTGATTCCCAACTTGAGTCCCTGAAGGCTAACATCGTATTGAAAGACATTGGCCTTGGCCAAAAACCCCTTCCCTATCAAGGATGCAATGCTCTCCCCAACAATCAGTTTTTGGTAATTGTCCTTCATGGGCAGCTTTATATTGCTGCTCAAGGGTGTGGCAGTGACCCCCAAAATATGGGATTCCCCAAAATACTTGAACAATTTGCGAAAGGAATTATAGTGGGCCTCGTCTATTATGACCAAACCTATATTCTTGATTTGGACCTTTTCTTCCTGCAGTCGGTTGTTCAGGGTTTCCACCATGGCCACAAAGCACATGAATTCATCCTGGTCGTACAATTCCTTTACCTCACTGCTGATAATCTTGTTCTTGACCCCAAAACCGGTAAGCATCCTGGAAGTTTGTTGGCTCAATTCAATGCGGTGGGTCAATACCACCACTTTTTTCTGGGTACGTTCAATGTATTGGCGGGCAATCTCCGAAAAAACTACTGTTTTCCCACCACCTGTGGGCAACTGATACAGTAGATTGCTATTCTCCGGGGCTTCATCAAAATACGAAAAGATGTTCTCCAAGTCTTGGACCTGATAGTCGTAAAGTGTCTTTTCGGTAGGTTTGTTATGTACTTCCAAAGGGACAGTGGCTTATCAAATTTTCCTTTTCTTGGACACCCATTTGCCGAAGGTGCCAATCTTGCAAAATTAACGGAAATTACCACGTCCCAGAAATTTTAACCCATATGGCGCATTAAATTTCCATTAAATGCCCTGTGGACGGGCCATTGCCCCAGTCTCCCAACAGCGATTAAAGTCCATCCCTAGGACCCAACCTATCCACGGTCCATGAAAATTGCTCCCTATTGGGCCAATCTTTGTCATGCACAAATAGATATACCTCCCGAATGCGTTCTTGGAACTCCGACCAAAGACCGTTTACGGAAACATATTGCATCAATTGTCCAAAGGATTTCAATAGGCTTTTGTAAAAAGCGTCATTGACATTTTTATGGATAGAGAAACGCTGGGCCACTTCCAAATTGTACAACATAAAATCAGCCAACAGTACGGAATCGACCCCCAGGGTCAAAAAATGCTTGATGTATTTCTGGGCCACCGACCTTCTGGCCTTGGGTCTTTTTCGCCTTACGGGAAAATACTCATTGGAAATCTTGGCCTTCGCCTCTTGCATAAGTACATCCTCTTTCGGATTAAAGACGAAATCGTAGTACGTTTTAACGGAAGGAAAACGTCCGTATAGATCGACCACTTGCTCCATGAGGGCTTCCCTTTCCAATTCGGAAAGGTATTTCTTAAGGGCTCTTTTACTCACTTTATAGGTTTAAGCATGTAAAGATACACTCCACAAGTCAATAAAATTAGGGATTGGACAGGTTTCATAAACTTCTCATAAAATATGTATAAGATTATTCTAAAGCCTTTGGAAATGAAATAATAAAAATGTATAATGAAAACTTGTAACAACATATAAACACCATATATCAAATGAGGCAACTTAAGATTATCAAGCAGGTAACCAATAGAGAATCAAAATCATTGGACAAGTACCTGCAGGATATCAGTAAAATAGATTTGATCACTGCATCGGAGGAAGTGGAGCTGGCCCAACGCATCCGGGAAGGTGACCAAGTGGCCTTGGAACGATTGACCACTGCCAACCTGCGCTTTGTAGTGTCGGTCGCCAAGCAATATCAAAATCAGGGGTTGACCCTGCCCGATCTTATCAATGAAGGTAACCTAGGCCTGGTAAAGGCCGCCAAACGTTTTGACGAAACCAGGGGCTTTAAATTCATCTCCTACGCGGTATGGTGGATTCGCCAGAGTATTCTACAGGCCTTGGCCGAGCAATCAAGGGTGGTGCGTCTGCCCTTGAATAAAATTGGAAGCATCAACAAAATAAAAAAGACCTTTTCCTATCTGGAACAAGCACATGAACGCCCCCCCTCCGCTGAGGAAATCGCCAAGGAACTGGATATGACGGTCAATGAGGTAAAGCAGAGTATCAAGAATTCGGGAAGGCATGTGTCCATGGATGCCCCCCTACGGGAAGGGGAAGAGTCCAATCTGTACGATGTCCTGAAGTCGGGTGAATCCCCCAAACCTGATATTGGTTTAATGCGCCAGTCCCTCAACACAGAAATCAACAGGGCCCTAGAGACGTTATCGCCCCGTGAGGCCGATGTGGTGAAGCTATATTACGGTATCGGCGATCAACAGTCCATGACCCTGGCCGAGATTGGACAGACTTTTGACCTAACACGGGAACGGGTTCGGCAAATACGTGAAAAGGCCATTCGAAAATTGCGCCATAATTCACGTAGCAAACTTTTAAAGGCCTATTTGGGATAACACACGGCAGTATCCTGGATCAAAAAAGCCCCAGCGTATGAATACACTGGGGCTTTCTTGCATATTAAACCAATAATATGATCAGGAATAATTCAATTTTGTGATTTCGAAATCGTTAAGGATTTCATTTAGACTTTCAATGAAGTTCATATAGGCTGCGTTGTCTGAATTTGGGTTTGCCATAATTTTAGGTTTATGATTTTGATGGAATGATTACATGAAATCCACTTGGGCCAACTCGTTTAAACTCAAAATTTCATTCAATTCATTTAGGAACATCAAGTACTCCTCGCCGTAGGTATCGTACAACATTGTCTTTGGTTTAGGGTTTAAGATTTGGGCTTCAATTTTACATAGTAAACTTATTCATTAACCTTTCTTTTGACAACAAAATGTGGTGAACCATTTTATTTTTGTTGTGAAATGATCATTCTGTGGATATAGTTGCTTTTCATCGACAGTCCAAAAGGGTCATGGAATAAAAGTAATGGTCACGGAAACGGCAACAGCCCAATAAAATGGTGCCGGTGGTTCGGGCAATGCGCCCATAGCTCCGATTTCAACTCGATTTTCACATGGGGAATTGTGTGTTGACCCCACCATATTGCCAGTTTTTCTCAAGCTCACTTTTGAGCATTCCAATAATAAACTCCTTGGGGAGTGTCATCATTTCCTTATGCCAGTAATCCCCGAGATGATACGTTTCTTGATTCTTCATGACCTTGTTTATTTTGTTTTGCCCAAAAGTCAATAAAATCAGTTCCCCATGAAATGACCTACATCAATTTGACCCCAATACTTTTGGGACGTAAATTGATACAAATCAATTTTGGGGTTTGCCCTACCAAACATTGTAAGCAGTCATAGCTCGGGAACCTTCTGGATAGCCCCCATTCGCCATCCCTTCCCAAGATTATTTTTGTTTGCAACTAAGTTTGGTGAGAACCCTCCGGAATGGACGAAAAGCGCCTGATGCGTATTCCCTTAAAATTTAGGGGCATAGGTCAACCCTACGGAAACGGACCAAACGAAATTTCCAGGATTGAACGCCAATTCGCGATGGCTTAGGGCAAGGTTGGCCCTGTACAAATGGGAGGCGCCCTTTGCGGTGAATTGGTACTCCAATTCAAGTCGCCGCTGCTCTATGTACAAATGGGTCTCCGCCAAGAGTTCGTCATTAACATCCCGCAGCTGAACCAAATCGGGCATATATCCCATTCCAAAGCTTGCTCCTAAATAGGTATTGGCATCCCTGTATTTTCGGGCCATCAGGGTTCCTGCCAATCCATCCCGTTTCCCGGATTGGGGTGTGTAATACGGTCTTACGGACACATAGTAATCCCCCATATAACGACCAACGCTCCCTGTAAAAATGGAAACTTTTGAACTGGGAAAATCCAAATACCTGCCCCCTAGGGACAACTCCATATTATTGGGCAGGTTACCATAAAGCTCGGCCCCTACCCTATGGTCCGGAAAAATAGGAGCTTGGGAATA
>JBFOLQ010000305.1:0-7384 GCA_040830145.1 Flavobacteriaceae bacterium
AGATCAAATAGGTTTTGTAGGTCCCCAGTTGAAGCGCTGGAAATTGCCCTTCAATGATATATTGATATCTATTGTACATCTCTGGGTTGGACCCCTGGTCTACATATCGGTTGACCAAGGTGTACTGTAAGTGCAAAAAGTCTTTCTTATAGAAATACGGTAGGTTGTACATCAAGGGATACCGCTCCGTGACATAGGTTGAGGTGGGTTGGTTTTGTAGATAGAAAGCATACCAATCGGGCACGGTCATTCCCCGTACTGGGGGTACGCCCAATAACGCCTCCTCCCGATCTACCCTGATAGTGCCATCCAACGGATAGTTTTCATATACCAAGGGATGTATCGTACGGTTATAGTACGTATCCCGTAAAATGGCCTCACCGTATACCATGGGGTCTCCATTGGTATATTTGGTACCCAGGACTTCGGGCACATCAAAATTCTCATAAGGTCGTACCTTAAGATGAATGCTATGTATATCTGCAGCCATGATATCCGTAATGTTGTCCACGATGGACAGGGAACGCATCTTGCTTTTGAACGTTGGGTGCTGGCTGGTATTGAAGCCATAGTGCAGCAAGGACTTGGGTTCGGCATTGGCAATGATAACGTTGGCCGCTTTTTTAGAGGCGACGGTGACGCTGGCACCCGCATTTTCAGTGGTGGTGCCCCCATCTGCAGGGTTGTACCAACTGGTATCCCCACTTTCCCCATCAAAGGTCTGGGTCTCCTCTACCACCACGACTTCGGCGGGCTCATTATTACTGGGAGGGAATGCCATAATGTCCATGGTGAACGGAGTTGATGTACCCATCTCAGGAAGTTCAAAATGTACCATTTTGTCAGCCGAATTATACCCCAACTGGGTTCGGGTGGCCGTGCCATTTTCGTTGAATTGGGCCTTTATGCTATATCCCCCGTCAAAGAGATAGGTCTGCCCCCGCTTTAATTTTATATATCCTTTGTCATATTCCTTGGGGTATAGATTTTTTTGGTCAATCACCGGATACATAAAAGCAATGTTGTGCAAGGGAATATGGTCTGGTGCCAGATCGGTGGTAAATTTGGAGGTTCGTTTTTCCACGGCAGGTTTGCCCCCTTGTGTGATTACCTGCCAAGAATTCCCTACTTTTTCCTGAAACGTCACCTCTACCGTGACGGTCACCTCTTTCTTGGAGGGCAATACCTCCTCAGGTATAAAGGTAACGGCATCCCGTCCCCTGTTCCATTCCAATTGTCCGGGAATTGTCTTCCCTTCTGATTGTACGTCAAAGGATTTTAGATTGATCTTGAAGGTCTGATAGCCTTCTTCGGTATCCAAACTAAAGGGTTGCTCCACCGCAAAATTGAACACGGCCTGTGGTGCCGTAAAGACATCTACCTCATTGGCCCCATCCACTGGTGTAAGGTCAGAGATGATAGGTATTTCGGTAAAAGGGTTGATGTTTTCCATCTCGCACTTGTCCCCAAATGATATCTTAAGGCGCAAGCGTCCCTTGACCAATCCGCCCAGGACACTGAAATACATGCCCACATACCCTTTGAAATAGGACGGATTGGGGAACTGACCGTGTAACAGGGCCGCAATACCTGCTTCGGCGATCTTGATGCGTTTTTTGATAAAGAGGAGTTTAACGCCCACCCCGAATTCTCCATAGAGCCAAGAATATACGTTGCCCATGGAGTACCAGCCATTATTGCCCACAGGACCCGATCGGCCCTTACAGCGGACGTCGGGATAGTACCGATGCATGACATCGAACCCAGAACCAACCTCCAGGGTGGCATAGAATATGTAATACTGAAAACTTTTCCGCAATGAAAAATTGAGTCCGAACGCAAAACCACTGCCCCTGCTCAGTTCATTGGGCCTACGGTTGTCATCCAGAATATCACTCCCCAAAATTTGGATTACCCTAGGATGGGGTGCCAGTTGGGAGGGTAGCATGTTTCCGGTCATGAAGTAGCCCCCCACCTCAAGCTCCAAATCTCCCCCAACACTAAATACAAGACCTAAACGATCAGTGGGGGTGCCTACATGTAGATACCATTCATCAGGGCTGGTATGTAGAGTGGCAAAGCCTGCCTTGTTATTGGGTCCGGCACCACGTAAGCCTTGGGTGGATAGATACAGTTCAAAGGTGCCATGGAACGTATTGGTGGTAAAATCACGCTCAATTCCCAAATAGGCCCCTATTTTACCTGAGGAGGCAATTTCCCGAATGGGAATGGCATCCCTGGCGGCATCCAGATAAGCCCCGTTACTATTGTACCGCTTGTATGCATCCGGATTGGCCTCGGCCCATTCATTGACCCATTTCTGGACTTCCTTAAGCTCTTTGTCTTCAATATCCCCTTCATCCAATGCGGTCATAAAGGCCCCTTCACCCATAAAACCGATGCGGTTTAACCCACCAATTCGGTTGAAGACCATTTCCAGGACGGCCTTGCCCCGGAAGGTGGCTTTTTTGGTTACGCCAATGCTCACGCCGGCACGTAGACCAAGCCCCACTTCATAATCAGGAGTGTATGTGGATCCCGTGGGGGTCCAAACACTGTTTCCGTCGGTACGCCGCATGTGGCTCGAAATGCCCCCCATGAACGAACTGAGCAACAGTTTGCCATCGCCTCCCTCGGTTTTCTTTTGCCAGGCATCCACAAACCAATATCGGAAGGTGTCCCCATCGTCTTCCGCAATGGGTTTGGCCCCGAACATGCCTTTGCCTCCGACTTCCAGATTCAATTTCTCAATTTTTGCCGTGAGGTTGCCCCCAAATCCATCCCCGAATTCGGGGTCGTTGTTCTTGATTTCGACCTCCCCGGAAATATGCACGCCCCCACGGTTGAAATCGACCCCGATTTTACCAATGGCCACGCGATCAAATTCCCAACTGTGCAGTTTTCGTTCATCTTCAAGTTTTCCAAGAATACTCAGGGAGGTAGATGCCCCTTTGTTACTCTTATCATCTAAATGGATGGCCATATCAAATTTGAGCCCTGCCTCAGTCTTGGAAGGGGTCACCAATTCCATTTTGGAAATGGTCACCGGGAAAAAGAGTAGTTTAAACTCCCCATCAAACCCAAAATGTTTGGCCTGGATATAGGGTTTGTCGGGCTCGGTCTGTAGTTGTAGTTCCTGAAAGCTAATGCCCCGAAACTGGAACCCATCGGCCCTAGTCAAATCATCCTTTGGTGGGGTTGACGCATTACCGCCATCAGTACTTGAATTTGTGGTGTCCGTTGTGGTGCCATCCTGGGTAAGGTCGCCCTTTACAGTGATACTTCCCGTAAGATTGGCCGAGGGGTAAAAGTTCCCGTCCTTGACCTTTACGGCCACACTGGAATTGGGGAGCAGGGTCATTTTTCCCAAAAAGACCGGTACATCATATTCCGTGGGTTTCTGCCCCTCTTCGGCATGGTTGAGCAAGGATACCCTTAGGCCGTATTCGTTTTCGGCGATCCAGCCCTCATATCCCAAAGGCTGTTTTATGATGGGCACTTTAATGTTCCCCGCCAATGAGCCACCCCTAATACTGTTGGTGACCACCACAAGCCCTAGCGAATCCAGGGTAAAGCCCCATTTGTGCAATGCGCCTTCTCCCTGTTTTATGAGGTTGGTGGCCGAAAATTTGCCCGAAACGCCAAAACTGTCAAGGAGCAGGTCTTCCGCATTAAAGGTAATGCGCTCCCCATTCCCAGTTATCTTTTTGAAGGAATCGGGCAGTTGTATCTTTAACTGTTTGGCATAAATACCACGCCAGAGGTTTTTGTTTTCCTGGGGCAGGAGTTGGTTGTAAGCATCGGGAAAATTGATATTTTCTGAGTTACGGGTATCGCTGAGGTCCAGTACGGCATGTTGCAGCTTAAAGGCCCATTTTTTGAGTCCCACCATTTCAAAGTCTGGGAGGGTCACCTCAATCAACACATCGTTCCACCCGGAGGATTGTACCAGAAAATCGGTTTCCACATAGCAGGTGTTTTGAGCCGTTTTTTCTCCTTTTTCATCTTTGGGGAAGTCTGATTTATCGTCCCCGCACATATAGCTGCCATCCTCGTTCAAGGGCAACAGCACGCGTCGCGATACCTTGAGGTTCCCGTTCAGGCTTATTTCCTTCAGGCCGTTGCAGTCAATGGATAGGTAACTCTTACTCGAGAAATTACCGGTCTTTAGATCATGTCCCCCTTTAAGGGTCAGGAGCCAATTGTCCCCATTAAAGGCAATGGGAAAATCACCCAACAGTGTTAATTTGGCATCGCCCACCAAGGCCCCCTGTCTGGAGAACTTGACGCCTTCTGCCCCAAAGTAGAGGGATTTGTCGCTCTGGGGAATATCCATTTTCGCCCAGAGCTTTAACTCGGCATATTCTGCATGAAAGCGAACGCTACTGACGGCAATCACAATTTCGTTGCCTGAGGTGGGGTCGCGTTTGCGGAGTCCCACGGGAAGTTGCAATAACTTATCGCCGGTCAATACGTCGACGAAGTTGCCGAATTCCTCCAGCTTTTTGATGAGTTGGTCGGCCTTTTTGACCAAGGAATCTACCCGTTGGCTTTGTTGAAAATTAGTTTCTATATAGGTGTCGTCAAATTCGGGTTCAAACGTTTGGTCGTAGTTGATATGGAACCTTCCTTGTTCTACTAGTTGTTGGTCTAATTTGGGGAAGGATCTAAGGGTCTTGGTCTTTTCCGGAATATAGGATCCTAAACCTAAAGCGGATGTATTGTGGGCGGCCCATTGTTGCAAGCGTTGTTGAAGGGCCGCACCCGTTTTTGCCTTGATGGTAAGGCTATCCGTATCCTTTATGGGGTCGGTAGGATGTTCCCATGGGGCCGCCGATAGCCATTGGGCCAGTAAAAGGGCTAGGACAAATAGTGATTGTGGGGTAGGTTTCATAATTTTTTGTACGATAGCTCTAGTTCATAAAATCCATTTTTTCAAAACAATATTCTCGTGTATACGTTTGATAATCCTTTAAGCTCTTATAGGTGATTTCCAGTTTCCCGTTTTTTAGGGTAGCCGATTTTAATTGATATATCCCAAATGGAAATGAAGTTGAAACGGAATGGTGTGTTTCTAAGTCGAAAATCATTACTTCCCGCGAATAAACCATCACCAGCTTATCTCCTACAAATAGATTGTTTTTAAAGTCGTTGTTCGGCGTAAGGCCATTCACCGGTAGTTCTACATAGGTCTTTTCCCTAACCTCATAAAGCAAAAACCCAGATGTAAGGGGCAACAATATGTAATCTCCATTTTCCGACTCAAAAACATATCCTTCCAGTTCGGGAATTAGTCTACTATAATCACTTAAGTATTTATTGGCTACCCTTATGTCCTCGACCATAAAATGAAAGTTATAGTGAAGCCTTCCGTAATTGGGTTCCTCCAACTGCAAAAGTTTTAATTCAATGTTGTTGAATTTCGATATAAATATGTGTCCTTCTTTATTCACTGCTATGGCTGCTTAAATCTTTTATTAAATCCTTTAAAACTTTTATATAACCGGCATAGATGTTTTCTCCTGAGTTATTTTTTTCCTCAACAAATGCATTTAGAATTCTGTTAGCCTCTTCTTTCCATAAATGATCCTTGTTTATAAAAGCTAAGGCTATTCTTCTAATGGGTTGAGGATCAAACAAAAAATTGTTTATACTAACAAAGTCCTTTCCTAATTCTTTGACATTGGCATAAACATCGGTCAATGTTTCATAGTCTGAAAAAAAGGGAATTACGTCCTTAT
This sequence comes from Flavobacteriaceae bacterium, assembly GCA_040830145.1. Taxonomy (GTDB): domain Bacteria; phylum Bacteroidota; class Bacteroidia; order Flavobacteriales; family Flavobacteriaceae; genus JBFOLQ01. The sequence continues at coordinate 5,742 of JBFOLQ010000305.1, forward strand.
GTATCATTGTATTCAATTCCACCTCCATCATCTTTATATCTTCCATCATTTTAATTTTATTCAGAATCATGTTTTGAAACCTTCTGCTTTTACAATGAATACTCACCCTTGTATATGCCATTTTGTTCTTTACAAAATGTTTTTCCAGAATATCTTCCAAAGCGTCAAAAGTTTTCCATCCTGAAATCACAGGTTGGAGTACGTAGGTTTCGGGATATTTTAAATATGAGAACACTATTTCCTCTCGTACGCCTTGTTTAGACCTCACTAAAGAAACGGTTCCGGCACCTACATGCACGGCATTGAAATCGGAAAGTCCAACCTCCTTCTTAATACCATTTATCAACTCGCGTTTATTCATATTTTACAATTTATCTATTCCCGAAATCATGTCCCCGCTATCAGAATCGTAAATTTTAATCCATTTTGCAGGAATATCAATTACCGTAGATTTATTAAGGGAATTTCCGGTAACCGCACTTGCAGCCTCCACATTTTTACTTCTAACTTTTAATGATTTGGAAGATTTACCTTCGATTTGATTTTTCGTCAGCCTGGTAGTAGCCTTGAGCTTGTTCTCAACTATAATAATATCCCGTATTTTATTAAGGCCTAATGGGGTTGTTTCCCATTTCAAATATACTTGGTCGGCTACAAAATAGTCTCCAGAATCGTTGTATTTCAATTGCACTTGTGAATACATGTCATATTCGTCCAAATTCACTCCAAACTCATTTGACACTTTGTTCTTGAGAAGGTTATATTCCGATGAATTACGATCCAGTAGTTTAGGAAACAAATAATCCTGTTCAAATTTCTTGCCTCTTAATATCCATTTCCAAAAATTCATCGCATTTGAAGTGGATAGCTTATCGGCTATAATTTTAGACAGATTTCCTTCAATATCATCTAAAATTTCGTATCCCTGGTCTATATCATCACGAACTCTTTTATAGGCATTGAATATATCAATGTCCCTTAAATCATCTGACAAATTCTCATTGGCTTTTAAATGGTCTCCTAGCTTTTCAATAAAGCTTACATCCTTGGCTAAGTCGTCACCATGATCAAAAGCTATTTTCCAGGCGTTGATAAGTTCATCTTTATTTGAACTGTTTTTGAAGAGCTTTTTGAGGTCAGGGGTATTGTTCAACACATCTACTAATTCGTCGCCCCAAGAAAGAGGAAGAAGATCATTTATTTTTGTTTGAAGCTCTGTTAAGACATTTTTTCCTTCAAGCACACACTTACGCCAATGCCCATCGACACGTTGTTTTGCAACTATGTCTTGCAAATCGGAATGCGCGTCCAGATTATGAAATGGAATGTTCACCTTGATTTGTTCGCCGACCATTTTTTCGTTGACACCAAACCAAGGCATGACATCACCTTCTTCAATGGACAATCCTGATCTTGCTGTAGGTCTAATTTTAAAGCTGAAGTAATACATTCCATCCTCCATCTTATCCTTAAGGGCCCGAGAATCGTATGTATAATGTAAATCGCCAACACCTTCTCCTCTATTACGAATGGGACTGGCATAACTCCCGCCTAAAGATGGTTGTTTTTGAAATCTATCAAAATGATTGATTTCCAATTTACTAGCCGTTTTCACCCCCGTGATGCTGCTGAATCCACCTGCG
>JBFOLQ010000306.1:0-4028 GCA_040830145.1 Flavobacteriaceae bacterium
GGACCAGCCCATTCGATGTAATTATGAAGTGAACAATACCCGTTTTACCGGGATAGGGGTCAATCCGGAAAACGGACAAGTAGGGGCTCCCTTTATAACGGGAAGCCAGAATACCTATGACGAATGGTTGGATGTAACCGCTGGAGAAGTGTATTATATTCTGATCAACAACTTCAACACCAATTTTGATGGGGATCCAGAGCCTTTTTCGCTCACCTTTACCGGTCGTTCCGTTGAGCAGGACCAAAATACCGCATTGGACTGCACCTTGCGTGACGAGTTTTTGGGGTTGGACATTGTGGCCTGCGAAGGGGACCCCGACATTGTGTTAAGTGCCTTGAATTCGCCGGCAGGTCCTGATATTACAAATGTTACATGGCGGGTGGATTATGACGATGATGGCACGGTGGATGCTACATTGGCCAGCGGGCCCACAGCTACGGAACTTACGGTTTCAAGTCCTGATTCCGGACGGTACTTTGTGGAGATACAGACAAGTACCGGTACTACCATCACAGATGATATACGTATTGTCTTTTACGGAGTGCCCGTATTAGATCGCATAGAACTGTTGGATACGAATCTATCCGGAGATCCGGATATGAACACCATCCAGGTTTTCGTGGAGGGTGATGGGGATTATGAATATGCCATCAATGGTGGTGAATTTCAGGACGATCCGGTTTTTGTGGATGTACCCACAGGAGTAAATACGGTTATAATCAATGATGCCAACGGGTGCGGTACCTCTGAACCCATTGAATTTCTGGTCATGGGGTATCCCAAGTTCTTAACTCCCAACGGAGATGGATACAATGATGGTTGGCGTATTGAGGGTACCGATGCCTTGGAAAACCCCATCACTTTTATCTTTGATAGGTACGGAAAACTGGTGGCCCAATTGGTAGAGGATGTATTCTGGGACGGATATTATAACGGTAGACCCATGCCATCGACTGACTATTGGTTTAAGCTAGAGCATATGGGCAACACAGGTGATCTCGTCATTGCCAATCCACGTAAATCACACTTTACCCTAAAAAGATAGGCCGGTCAGTACGACCGGCCTCCTTGATGGCAATTTTCCTTTTCAGGTATATTTTCAGGGTTTTGCTCAGAACGTTTCCTCTCTATGGTGGGTTGGCCCCAATAAAATGGGAATCCCAATGGCATACACGGGGAATTTTAGAAATTGAGCGAATAACCCAATGACACATTGGTGTCCCTTAGGTCAAAGTTGGCCGGGGTATCCAAGCCTGTGGCCAGTAATTTCATATCCATGTTCCGTTCTGTTTGGGAAACGGATAGATCAATTCTATTGGGCCCAAAGGAGTATCCCAACCCTCCTGAATAGGCAGTGAGCTCCCCTATTGAGGTGCCATTTTCAAAGGGACTTTCCTCAAATCGGTAACCGGCCCGTAGGCTGAATCGGTCTATTCTATATTCACCTCCAACCCTATATGTTGACACAGCGCCCAATTCATTGGATATGGTGCGGTTTACAGTTGAGAAACTAGTGTCATTGTCTGGGCGTAACTCGGCTTCGGACATATCTTGGTACGAATAATCAAAACTTAACAACCCCTGTTTTCCAAAGACCAAGGCAAGGCTTCCCGTAAGCTTTTGGGGCGTCTTTATTTTGTAAACATCAAATAGATTGATGACATCATAATTGATGAAACCAATATCCTCATCCGCCAAGTTGGAATTGATTCTTTGGGCGGTATCATCCGTTAATCGGTACCAAGTAGGGGATTGGTAGCTCGCTCCTATTCGTACCGCCTCATTTAATTTGGCGATGGCCCCCAGGCTAAAGGAGAAACCGGAGCCTTCGGTACGCAGAAAATTGTCAAAATAGGCATATTCGATAGGGGAATCACCGGTAAACCCATCTTCGTTCAGCTCATCAAATTGCTCGTAAAAAACGGAATGGAAATTCAAGGCGGCACCCAGATGCAACCTTTTGTTGTACACGGAGGATAGATTTAAGGTAAACTTGCTATTATAGCCGTATGTTCTTCTGAAAAAGTCTTGGTCCACAGTGGTATAATCCGCATTTGAAGTATAAGTGGTGGTGGCATCGTCCAGTGAAGTGGGGTCAATGAGACCACCATAATATCCCAAAAAAGCTTGTTGGGCCGCGAAGCCTTGTTGCGATCCAATATCCAAATAGGCATTTTCTATATACTCACCATCCTGCAGTAAAATGGAACCAAAAGGCGTGCCGTTGGCGAAGCCCAAAAAGTAGTTGTCCATTCCTTGGTTGCTCCTGCCCGAAGCAAAGAAGCGGTTGTCAAAGTTGTTGACCACATCGTAGTTGAGGGCGAGGGCCATTTTGCCCCAGGGAGAATCGGCATTTCCGTTGTTAAATACCAGAACGCCCCCTACTTGGTTGATGTCCACATCATTGGAGGTCCGTTCGTTAAAACTGCCAAAATAACCACTGATGTTTTCCCGGTTGTAGTGGGTTCCGGAAACTGAAAAAAAGTGATTGGCAAATACAGATGACCCAGCGGGATTGATGTTCAGGGCCGAGAGATCGCCCCCAAGTGCCCCAAAGGCACCGCCCATGGCCTGAAATCGAGGTGTTCCCTGTAGATTTTCCATTCCGTATCGGAGCACATCATCCATATTTTGGGCACTTACAACAGTGCATAGGATGAGTAGTATGAAAGTAAAATTCTTTTTCATATGGTATAGCTTACTATGTTACTATGGGATTTTCCCTTATTGTCGTCTTCCGCCACTTCTACCCGCACTTGATCGTCCTGATGAGGAACGGGAAAAGGATCCTGAACTTCTTGAACTACCCCCAGAGCTGCGGTAACTGCTTCTGGCAGGGGCAGAATAGCTGCGACTGCCCCTTGAGGGGGAATAGCTTCTGCTGCCCGAGGAGCGATAGCTGCTCCTACTTGGTGCCGAGCTCCTATAGCTTTGGTTGCTTCTGGAAGTACGGCTGTACGCACTTCTACTTGGGGCGTTCCGGGAGCTTCTATAGCTTCTGGTGGGCGCAGAGGAAGTACCTCTTCTATAGGTACTTTGGCCTGGTGCCGAGCTCCTATAGCTCTGATTGCTTCGCGAGGAGCTATTATACCTGGGTACGGCCCTGGTACTTCTACTGGTACGGTAGGCCCTGTTCTGGTCAACCCCCACAGACCTGCGGGAAGCTAGGTTGCCATTGCGGTATCTGCTGGGTGTTCTACTGGCCACCGACCTACTGGAGCGGGTGGCGGCAGTGGAACGGTATCTTGGGGAAGAACCACGTGTGGTCACATTGCTCCTTCCACGAAGGGCATATCTTGAATTTGTATTGAGGGAATTGTTATTGTAATATCCCCTGCGGCCTCGGTTATATCCATAGGAATAACTATTGTAATATCCATAGGGAGGGCACCATTTATTGGCCCGGCCGTAACCGCCCCAACCCCAGTTGTTCCATCCCCAGGGATTGTTCCAGCCCCAACCCCAGCCATAGCGCCATGGACGGCCATACCACCTCCAGGTGTTGTAGCCCCAACCCCAGTTGTTCCACAGCCAAGGGTCATTCCAGCCCCAGCCCCAATTGTTCCAACCCCAATTGTTGCCATAGACGTTTACGTATACATTGCTTGTATTATCGCCCCATCCGGCATATCCGTTGTAATCGTTTTCGTTTTTATAGTATTGGGTAAGCTCTCCGGAATCGGGAATACTGTCATATGTGCCTGCGCTGGAATAGGAATCAATATCCGTGAACACTTCATCTTCACGTAATTCATCCAATTCATTGTCCTTCTGCCCAAAAGAGTCCGAATACGTGTTTCGCACCTGTTTCTTCTGGGGCGCCCTTTCCACGGTTCTTCGATCTTGGGGATCGGCATAAATACCATCGGAATCATAATACGATGCCGATTGATAAGAACCACAGGATGCCATCAAGATTCCAAGAACTGGAACCATAAGGACCAAGTATATTTTGCGGATGGATCGGGATACGCTCATCATTTTGCTTTTTATTGTTGGACATATTAAAAATAACTAGTTTTACC
>JBFOLQ010000307.1:0-2234 GCA_040830145.1 Flavobacteriaceae bacterium
AATAATCCCGCCACATATCTAAAAAACCGACTGCTTCCCAAGTTGCAAAAGCCAGTAGCACAAAGACCACATAGTTTTTCCTGACGACCAGATATTCATTTATGAGCCATCTAAAGCTAAAAAGCAAAAGAAGGTTCTTTATGATAAACCCTGGCAATCCAGTAATTATTTCAAACGAAGTATAATCCTCAACATTCCATCGATACAATAGCCATATGGTGGCGCCTATGAAATAAATTGAGATGAATCTGTAATCAGATTTGTTGAACTTAAAGCTGTTCATGCCCAAGAATCAATTTGTCACATTTAGACAAGATAATGTTTAGCATTGCCTACATTGGTGTAAAGTAATCATGGCGCCATCAAATGTTGAAGGAACATCATGGGTAAAGGTGACTGATCACTGTTGGTGAACATCACATATCCCCATTTAATTTCGGGAGCTACCACAAAAATACTTGTATAGCCAATATTGTTTCCTCCATGGCCAAATACAGTTCCAAAGGGCATTTTTCCCTTGGCAAATCCAAGGGTCCAATCTGTAATTCCTGCCTGTGTTTGGGGATGGTCATTGGGCAGTACTACCTGTGTTTTAAAAAGTTCGTTATAACTTTCCTCTGACAAACCTTTTTTGTCCATTAGGGCAGTTAACCACTTAGAAAAATCCTTGGCTTCTGAATGAACCGAAAAGGCAGCACCAAATACGTTGGGGTCGTCATCTCCTGCTACGGCCTTGCCGTCTTTGTAACCCTTGCTCTTGTTTTGCATGTTGCATAAATCTTGAAGGTATTTGGTATACATAAGGTTCAGTGGTTGGGCAACGCGTTTTTGGTAAGCCCTTTCTAATCCTGTGTCATCCGTTTCTAGGATATTCGCCAATACTTTTGCCAAGTATTGATAGCCTTCCCCAGAATATTGAAAGGAGGTGCCCGGTTCAAATGAGATGAACAATTTATCTCCCTCATGGTCAGACCTCCAATTTGGAAACCCTGTGGTATGTGTGAGCACCATTCTAGCCGTGATTTTCTTGTACCGTTCATCATAAGAAATATCTTCGTAGGGCAAATACTTGTATAGAGGTTTGTCCAAGTCTAGTTTTCCCTCTTCGACAAAACCCATTACAAAATAGGCGAATAAAGGTTTTGATAGTGATGCTCCCTCGAATATTGTTCTTCCAGTAACTTTTTCTTTCTCGTCCATATCTGCATATCCTTTGACCAAGTGATAGACAACCTCCCCGTCATTTATGATTGCAAGGGATACCCCTGGTACTTTCAGGATTTTCATGTGTTGGTCAATAAATGATAGAATAGAATCCTTAGAAATTTCCTTGCCGCCCAAGGTTCTTACGGTGTTGGATGGGGAAAGATGCTGTGAATGAACCTTATTTAAAAGTAAAAAGAGAATGGCAATCCAGATAATAGGAATGATTTTTTTGACAATTGACACCATGACTGTTCGTTTTTGAATTATGGCCGCAAGATTGTCTTAAACGTGGTTTATTAAAAAAGGGAAAAGTCAAGAATGCTCAATAAAAGGTTGAAATAGTAGGAAATCAGGTTGGGCGTTCATCTATTTTCAAAACACCTGGATAATTTGTGAAGGGGCCTGGGGGTCACTAATTAAGAAGTGGGAAGGTTATCGCTGGCAAACCATTCCGCATAGGCCGTATCCGTTTCCCGGAGCCGGAGGGAATGCAATTTGATATTTTTGGGCAATCGCGCTTTTATTTTTTGGGCAAAATCGGCCACCATGTTCTCGCTTGTTGGCTGATAGTCGGCCAATATGACCTTATGCCCCCTAGACTCCAATTCCTTGGCCAACTCTACATGAGGGGTCCGTCCATTGAAAACAGTGGCATGGTCAAAAGGGTCTACCACCTCTTCCTTGACAATTGTTTTAAGGTCTCCAAAATCAATGACCATCCCCAATTTCACATGAGTGGTATCCGTTATGGGAGTGCCAATCACCGTTACGGCCAATTTATAGCTGTGGCCGTGCACATTGCGACATTTGCCATCATACCCATATAGGGCATGTCCTGTTTCAAAGGTGAATTCCTTGGTGATGCGTATTTGTTGCATGGCCCATTTTGTGGGCAAAGGTAATTGACCCGTCCCAAGGGGCCAAAAGGACGGTTAAAGATTTATGACAAGGGTCTTTTTGCCCGAAACCAATGACACATGGCAACAATCTGCGGTTACCTCATAATATTCACTGATTACGGGAGTGGT
>JBFOLQ010000308.1:0-2493 GCA_040830145.1 Flavobacteriaceae bacterium
ATCCCCTTCCGTAGTGGCCATAAGGGTCACCCGGTAATCTTCCCCCAGATCGAAAGAGGCCGGACAGACCAAATTGCCCACATTCTCAATAAATAGCAAGTCTGTCTTTTCCAAATCAAAGCGGTCCAACACTTGATGCACCATTTGCGCTTCTAAATGGCAGATGCCCCCAGTGACAATCTGTAGGGCATGGATACCGGTTTGACGAATACGCTCTGCATCACGCTCCGTTTCCAAATCCCCTACCATTACCGCCATCGTAAGTCTATCCTTTAATTTTTCAGCTGTTTTCTGCATCAAGGTGGTCTTGCCACTTCCTGCGGAGGATACCATATTCACCAACAAGGTTTTGGTACGGGCCATTTCCTTGCGAATGATATCAGCCACAAAATCATTGGCCTTTAGCAAATGGATATTGGTATTCTCACATTGGGCAGTGCCCCGTGCCGTCTTTGTTGATTTTTCAATGCTCATTTTATTCTCTTTCTATCAAAAATAATTACAAATCAAGTCTCATTTACTGGGCTTCGGCCCACTTTGGCTATGCCCAGTACTCGGGCCGTTCAGTTACCAGCTTACAAAGCTCTTCCCCCTCATTAATCCTCAAACTCCACTTTGTGGATTAACATTTCTTCCCCTTGAATGACGTTCTTACTGGGCCGTTCACAGTTATCACATACAAATCGATAGTTTTTAACATCTGTCACATGATTACATACTTCACATTGTATCCTTAGTGGGGTGGACTCTATGTGCAATGCCACATTATAATATCTTGACCCCTCTTGATTATAGGCACCATAGGCATTGTGCAACAATCTAGGTTCAATGTTGGACAATATCCCCACCTTAAGGTGTATGGCCTTCATCTTATGGAGTTTTTCCGCTTCAAATTCCTGTTCCAACGTACGTATGATACTATTGACTATTGATGTTTCATGCATACCTAAAGCAATGTTTTGAGTTGTTCCAATCGGTCCATGTGTTCCTGGGCCTTGAGCAATAATCCCCCATCCTTTGTCAAGGCCTTCACTTCCAACACCTTTTCCTCCATTTGGGAAAGCCGCTGTTTCTCCATACCCATATCCTCATTATGGAGCAACCAATCCAATTCCAACTGATTCAGTAAGGTCAATGCCCTTTCGGTAGGGTAATTCTCGGCGGTACGGATTTGAAGGGCCTCTGTAAACATCTGGGCGGCCTTATCCAGGTTATTGTGCAATTTGGCCTCTGGAAACTGCATAAGTGCCGTTGCATAATTATGACAGACCATGGCATACTCATAAGGATATTCGGACTTATTGTAAAATGCCATTACCTCTTTGAAGGAAGAGGCACAGAAGGCGGTCCAAATGGGTTTTTCCTCTTTTGACACAGGAATCTCGGAATATATCAATGCCAAATTGTGATGGATATCGGCATATTTCCGAGGGTATAGGTCACGTTTGAACACTTTCAAGGCATCTTGAAAGGCATTAATCGCTGGTTTATAGTACTGGGGACTCCCATTTTTACTCCATGAGTATAGCAGTTTGGCCCTTTGTACCATGGCCTCTCCCAAAAATTCCGGGATATCCGCTTCCCTAAAATAGCGAATGGCCTTATTGATATATTCCTTTGCCTGGATGTAATCAGCCTGAAAACCGGCAATCTCAGCAGCATCCACCAGAAGCAATCCGGCGTTCACCGTGTCCCCATTAGTTTCATAAAAAGAAATACCCTCCTGCTGCAAATCTCGGATTTCAATCAGTGACTTGACGTCATACGGAATGGAGAGTTGGGCCATTAGGGCGGATGCCAACTGCACATTGACCGCATTCTTGGCTTCCTTGGAAACAGGCCTATTCTGTAGGGAACGAGCCACCTTCCCCACTGTCTCAAAATCCCCTTGGTCCAATAAAAAGTTCATGTAGTGTTTTGCGGAAAAGACACATAGCTCATCATCCGAGGCATGGGTCATGGCATTTTGATATACCGTCTTCAACTCCTTTGCGCCCACTCTTTCGCCCACATTTCCGTAGTGGTGTACAATGGCCCCATTGTGTGAATGCCCCATGATATGAAGTAACATTGCATTTGAAATCTCATAGCCGAACTGAAGATGTGTAGCGATCAACATATCCATATGGAGAGCTTCCTCCCCGTCCAGAAATTCAAATGCCCTTTGATGGTTGCCCAATTTGTAAAACACCAATGCCAAGAGGTCCTTTTCACTAAAAGCAACCTCAGGAAATACGTAAGGTGGTTCGGTATCATACCAATCCAAGGGGCAGGTAATCTTCCCATCTGTGACCATTACCACCTTGTCCCCTTCCGGAGCATCGGGCCCTTGAAGGGCAATATGCACCAACTCCCCCAATCGGTCCACTGAATCGATACTTTCCCTAACGGGTTTCAAATGTTCAGTTGTCGTTAATATCGTAAGCATCCCTATGTACTTTGCGGGTTCCCCTATAATCCTTTTCAGCTGTTCTTTTCATATTCTGCCCATAA
>JBFOLQ010000309.1:0-11988 GCA_040830145.1 Flavobacteriaceae bacterium
AAAATGAACGCACACGAAATAGACTATCACATTTATGGGGAAGAGATGCAGTACGTTGAAATTGAGCTTGACCCTCAAGAAGCCGTTATAGCTGAAGCCGGCAGTTTTATGATGATGGACACCGATATTAAGATGGATACCATCTTTGGTGATGGGTCCAATCAAGAAAAAGGGGTATTGGGCAAGATTTTTTCCGCTGGAAAAAGGGTTTTGACCGGTGAGAGCTTGTTCATGACCGCTTTTTTAAATGTGGGACGGGATAAGAGACAAGTGAGTTTTGCATCTCCCTATCCCGGTAAGATCGTTCCCATTGATTTGGCTGGGAAAGGCGGTAAGTTCATTTGTCAAAAAGATGCTTTTTTATGTGCTGCCAAGGGTGTTTCGGTGGGCATTGAGTTTTCAAAGCGTTTGGGCCGGGGACTCTTTGGGGGGGAAGGCTTCATCATGCAAAAGCTGGAAGGTGATGGTATGGCCTTTGTGCATGCAGGGGGTACCATGGCCAAGAAGGAACTGGCCCCGGGAGAGGTATTGAAGGTAGATACGGGCTGTATCGTGGGATTCTCAAAGGAAGTGGACTACGATATTGAATTTGTGGGTGGTATCAGAAATACCGTTTTTGGGGGCGAAGGCCTCTTTTTTGCCACACTTCGCGGTCCCGGAACCGTTTATATACAATCCCTGCCCTTTAGCCGTTTGGCCGGTAGGGTTTGGGCCGCTGCTCCACGTGCAGGAGGTAAGGACAAGGGAGAGGGTAGCATACTGGGTACCTTGGGCGATATCCTGGATGGGGACAACCGTTTTTGAACTTCACTTCAAATCGTGGGAAGCCGGAATCAACTGCGCGGATAAATCGGGATTTTCCATGTTGCGGTCCAAGGGAAACATGGGACGTTGAATACGCTTGTATTCCAAACGTTCCAGGTCTTGGTCAACCCCTCCAGGTGTCAAGGCCATAATCCAATCAGCACGCATATGGTACAATTCTGGGACCAAGTAACCAATTTTGACCATTACAATATCCGTTTCACGTGGATGTAGGTCCAAACGGGTAAAATCATGTTCCTTGTGGTACGGTTTTCTTTTTTGGGTAACAATGACATACATACTGCCCGTTTTGACGACCACTTCTATTTCAGCATCCCTGTCACCATGGGCAATGGCCGTTACCGTTCCTGACAGTGGAATGGGTGGGGCATACCTATCGTCAATTTCGGCCCCTACAAGGGCTTTTACCTGTCCGCCCACCCCTACCTTTAAAGCTTCGGCAATCAATTTGGGTCCCGGAATGGATGCATAGATCAATGAAGGGCCATCGGCCACTTGAAGTTCAGGTCGTTTCAGCAGTTCCCGTAATGTCCAGGTAACGTCACCGGCCCCTCCTGCTGTTGGGTTATCCCCCATATCACTGATCATAAAGGGGCGTTGGTCGCTTTCAAATGCCTTTTGGAGGCATTCATCAAGGCTTGCCACGGGGGCCACGAATTCAAAATCATGCCGTACCTTCCAAAAGTAATCGGCCAGATGTTCAACGCCCGCAATCACTTTTTCCCTCTCGTCACCTGTGACCATGGCCACAGCGTGGTTCCGAGGCTCATCGGCCCATGCATACCCAATCCAAATGCCAGCATCAATGACCCCTTCTTGGTCGGCTATTTTGGGAACCTCTGCGTAGAGGCTTTTGCCCGGTTCAATACGTGTACTTGTCTTTTCACCCGGCAATAGGATGGGTATGGGGACATAACCCTTATGTTTTGGCTTGCCTTTTCCGGTCTCCAAACGGTGGAGCAAATTGTCAACGGCCCTTTTTTTGGATGCTATGGCATCTTCGTGTGGGGCCATACGATAACAGGTAATGAGATCTGAATGTTGGGCCAATCGCTTGGATACATTTCCATGAAGGTCCATGGAGGTGGATATGAGGACATCCGTTCCTATAACATCCCGGATTCGCTGTATCAAATCACCCTCGGGGTCATCCAATCCTTCCACGCTCATGGCCCCGTGAAGGTCCAGGAAGAGGCCATCATATGGCCCACTTTCGCGCAACATGGTCATTATCTTTGTAGTGAGGGACTCATAGGCCTTACGGGTGACCATGCCCCCTGGTAGGGACTTGCCCACAAGGGTAGGTATCCATTGTGCCCTTTTTCTGTTTAGGGAATCTGGGGCCAAAAAAGGGTATCTCACATAGATGGAATCACCCGTTTTTGCATGAAAGGCCGCTTCATGTGTACGGGCTGGGGAAAAAGTACTTGATTCAATACCAAGACCAGCAATGGCAATCCTGGGAAGTTGGGTGGTGCTTTTCTTCTGATGGGTCTCGCAGCCCACCATAAATGGAATCAACAAGAGAAGGTAAAGTGGTTTTTTCACACGTTTAAATTTTAGTAATTGACCTATCATATATTATAATAAAGGCAAGAACGGGCACAGCCATTTACTTCGCTCGTTCTCCCGTTACCATTTTAAACATTGCATTTTGGAAGGAAATGTTTACAATTTATAAATACACGTTTCATAAGATTGTTTACTTTGGGTCCTGAAAAAATAGGTCCTGATCCCAAGATACAAATAAAATTTCCCGGGTATGGACCCTGGGTGGGGTGGGGATTGCCCCAGACGTAAGCGTACTGACCATGAAATACGGCACTATAAGAAACATCCAAAAAGAGGTACTCTCAGACAATTGGTACCATCTGTATAAATACACCTTTGAATACCTCAAGGAGGACGGTGAATGGGAAACCCAGGTAAGGGAAGCTTATGATAGGGGAAACGGGGCGGTTGTCCTGCTCTATAATAAGGAAAAGGGAACGGTGGTGCTTACCCGTCAATTTAGGATGCCCACCTATGTCAATGGAAATGATGGAGGAATGATGGTGGAGGCCTGTGCCGGGGTGTTGGAAAAAGGCAATGCGGAACAGACCATCCGCATGGAAGTGGAAGAGGAGACAGGCTACAAGATCCATACGGTACAAAAAGTGATGGAGTCCTATATGTCGCCGGGCTCAGTGACCGAGATTCTGTATTTTTTTATTGCGGAGTACCATGACGGAATGAAAGTAGGTGAGGGGGGAGGCGCCAAGGATGAGACAGAGAACATTGAAGTGTTGGAGATGCCTTTTGAAGAGGCCTTGCGTATGGTAGCCATGGGGGAAATCAGGGATGCCAAGACCATAATGCTGTTACAGTATGCCAAGATTCATTCCATTTTATAGGGAAACACCCGTAACCAATGAAAATAGAAGTCATGAAGCCTTCGTTACAGCACAAAATTTTAAGGGGAACCTCTCTCGACCGCAAGGTGGACCTGTCACAAAAGGGGATGAACAAAGAACCAAGACAAAAAGACCAAGGAAAAGTATGGAGTGTCTTACATCTTACGTCTTTTCCTTGATGTCCATTTAGTATTTAAAATCGGTTGTTTAACATAATTTATTCAAATGAAAGAATGGGAAGCCCCTATCATTGTGGAAGAGAACTTTAAGGTATCTCCAGAGCGGTTATGGAACGCCCTCACGGATATCACGGAAATGCGTCAATGGTATTTTGACCAACTTGTGGCCTTTGAACCAAAGGTGGGGTTTGAGACCCGCTTTCCCGTTAAAGTGAACGACAGAACATTTACACACTGTTGGAAAGTGACCGAGGCACTGCCCAATCAAAGAATCAAGTATAATTGGTATTATGCAGAATACGAAGGGGACTCCTATGTCACTTTTGAGATTTTTGGGGAAGTCCCGGATGTGAAATTGAGGTTTACCGCGGAGGTCGTTGAGGACTTTACGGCAGATATCCCGGAATTCAAGAGGGAAAGTGCTGTCAATGGTTGGAATTACTTTATCAAAGAGCGTTTAAAAAAGTACTTAATGGTAGGGTAATATGCCATCATTGGGCAAACAGTTCATCCAAGACCCTTCCCTGGGCCGTAGGCATTTCGAAATCCAAAAGCTTGGCTATGGTAGCTGAAATGTCTATCTGTTCGCACTCGGTGTCAACGGTATGGTCTTTTTTGAAATCTGGGCCATAAGCATAAAGGGTTATGTGCCTACAGCCACCACACCCATCACCGTGTGATATGTAACCATTGGAAATCCCGTCTAAATGCCTTCCGTGGTCATTGGTAATAAAGAGGGCCGTGTTTCCTTTATAAAAGGAATCCGATTTTATAAAATTCCATAGCCTATATACATATTCGTCCGTATTTGAGATTCCATTGATGTATCCGTCCCAATCATTGGCATGGGCTGAATAATCCGGTTCCCTGAAATTGATGAGAGCCAGTCGGGGATGGTGTTCCGATAAGAGCTCCAGTGTACGTTGATAGGTGGTTATATCAGGCCTGTAACCCGTTCCCAGGCCATTGATGCCACAATTCGTTGAGGGCTTGTGCCTTCCCAGCCATTCAGGGTGCTTGCAATCTGCCAGTACTTCCAGCTTGTCCTTACTGGCAATGACCCAGGCCTTGGTACTGTCCACATTGTATTTTTCCCTCCAATATTGCATCATTGACGGATAGTTGGGCAATTCACTGCCCGAGTTGTCAATATTCTGATAATTGCCCGTCATAATGGCTGTATGGCCGGAGGTGGTATAGGTAGGGCCCCCATTGCGAAAATTGGGGAAGAAAACCACATGCTGAAGCATTTCATTTGCCTGTTTGGGTATGTATTGACGTGTTTGTTCCCCCCAGGTTTCAGAGCATCTTGGTCCGTCAATTACGACAATGATCACATTTTTTGTTTTGAGGCCCTCTGTGGGGGGAACTGGGTCCGTGCTCGTTTTTACATCATCTTGGGTATTGCAAGCGATGCATGCAAAAAATAGTATTGGGTACAGTATATGGAATTTTACGGTTTTCATGTGCATGATAATTTAGAAAGTCAAGAATTCAAATGAATCGTCCAATCCATACGTGTGGTACAATGCATCTATAATCAAACACATATGTATGTAAGGTATGGGTACGTAATTTTTCTATTGTTTTAAATCGTTTATCAATTGCGTGCATTTTGTCACAAACTCACCCTCAGCACCGGAAGTATAGATGGATGTTCTATTTTCATAACACTGATCAATGGTGTACAGGGCTGCCTCTGGGTCGTCCCTAGTGCTGTTGGGTTTACGGTTATAGGTACTTTCAGGGGCGAGATATGAACGCGCCCCGTTGGTAAGGGAAAGTATTAGGGTATGCCCAAAGGGGGAATTTTTCTTTAGTTCTTTGACCGTTGCGGAAAAAAGCTCAAAGGGTGTTGCGATTACGGCTACATTGTCACTGTACCGAATACCATACAGGGCAACGGTTTCAAGGGTATCCGGAATATCATCCTGGGGTTGCCAGTCCCTTTCCAGGGTCAAGGGCATGGCGATACTGCTTATTGATACATCCTGTACAAAAACCCCATTTTGAAATGCCGGGAGTACTTGGCTGCCCAATCTATCACCATAGGCCTTGACCCCGGTATTCACATGATCGATTAAATGGGCATCCTGTGTTCTGTCAATTGGTGATTGATCTCCTCCCCCGGAATAGAGGAAGAGGGAGATATGGTCGGGGTTGGTATGTTCTTCTATGTACCTTGAGGCGTAGCCCGCCAAATCACCCGTGATTTTAAGGTTGTGCAACCCCATGACCGTACTGTGTACACCAAATGTGAACATGGAGGCGATGGACAGACCATCAGTCCCAACAAACTCAATGAAATGGGCATCTTGGTCCGAGTCACCTGCTGGATTGATTTCCAAGGGACAAACGAAATTACCAAGATGCACACCATAATGCGGATTCTGTCTATTGACGTTTACATTGGTAACGGTGGTGACACCGACGCGCATCTGGGCGGCTTTCCTATTTTGAAAGGCCTCCTTTATGGATTCAAACATGATATCATTTCTGTTTTCGGTATTGTCTCTGTTCACCGTAGAGGGACCTCCATGTGTATGGGTCGCGGTTACGAACAAATTTGAGATGGGTATATTTTCCAATCCGTCAATTTCTGAGGTGACCCGATCGTACAGTTCCCTGAGGTGATTGGAGGCAAAGCTCAGTTGATCTATGGAGCAATGGATGGTGGTATGGCCATCGTCCTGGTCGGTAATGACAAGCGTACGCACGTAAAGACGGTCGTGGATGCCACTAAAGCTACCCGTCCGAGCCGAATATCCACTCATTCCAATTCCCAGATTTGGGGGAGGTGTAATATCCTTTTTACTGGACCCAACCAAAACTAGCTCCGCTGTGTTCTCCAACCCCAAATCGGTTGGGTTGTTTCCTTCCGCATTGCAACACAAAAGGGCAAGGGAAGCCAACATACTTATTAGTGACATATTGAAAGGATGTTTCATGGTTTTATGTAATATGATTGATTGGATGTATACTTGAAATGGGTCGCTGCCCTTTATTTGATGAATTCTTGGATTTCTTGCATTATCCCGGGCGTTTGGGCCCAATCGGTATGCCCCCTTTCATGAAAGATAAATAGGCCCCCGTCCATACATTGTCCATTGGCATTGCAAGCTAGATAGTCTTCCCTAACATCTTCAGCAATGCTTATCAATACGGCAGGATCTAATTCTCCGGATATGATTAAGAAGGGTGACTGAAAGGCTTCCAAGCGCAATCCGGGGCTATATTTTATAAAATCATCATTCGTCCATTTGGCAACGCTTTCCTCAAATTTTTGTATTTCATCAAAACTGCCGGGAATTACACCCGCCCGTATGGAATCCCTAGTCTTGGCCCAATCCAAGGGGGCTTCAGCGGCCACTACGGCATGTAACGGGCGTTCTATGCCTGCCAGTAGGGCATTGTTGCCTCCCCTGCTGTGCCCAAAGGCAATGGTCTTGTCTATGGTCATATCATATTTCGTAAGGCTATCATTGAGAATGTAGTCAGTTGCGGCCAAGACGTCCGTCAATTCCTTGAAGCCCCTATCTGATTTACTGCCATCATTTTCATATTCGCTGTATCCCAGGCTCAAGACGGCATATCCATTGTCAAGAAACTGCTTGCCGCCATCTGGTTTGTCGTTGTAATTTTTGGTTGCATCCACACTGGACTCCAGATTGGCCGTGCCGCCGTGCAGGGCCAAGACAATGTCCATATGGGTACCCTGGGGCTTGGATAGGTAGGCCTTTATGGTTCTATGGTCAGCGGTTATGATGAGTAGTTCCTTATTGGTCAATGCTCCTGAGAAGCTTTCAAAATTTTTGGTTGTTTCAGCTGGGTCATTGCTACAGGAAAAACCTGTTGCCAAAACAATCCATACGAAAGGGATAATCTTATAGTCCATAAAATTTTTATTTTGGTTCCTGTACTTCAGAACGAATTGTGGAGGGAAAGTTTAAGTCCAGGACCTTGTTTTTGTCCGAACTCCTAAAATTCGTGGCTGAAATCCTAAGCGGCCACTTGGGAGTATTGTATACTTATGCACATGGGAAAAAGGGACTTTATCAATTATGATTTTTTCAGAAATGGAATCTTTGTGCTGTTGGGAGGCATCTCAATAGGGCTGGTACAAATGCTATTCTTTTTTGTATACAGGAAGGACAATATGTATCTCGCCCGTTCTTTTGGGAGTGCAGACCTTTTTTTAAGGGACATTGTCGTTGACCGTATCATCATTGAGTCTTTTTCAGTTTTTATCCTGATTGTACTGGTACTGCTTTTGGAACGGTTTGGATGGCGGTCAAGAATTCCTGAAAATATGGTTGAATATTTTGGCTACCACTTGAAATATCTGCCAGTGATACTGGTTTCCCTGTTGATTTTTACCCCACTGGGAATTTTTTTACGGTACATATGGCGAAAGGGTTTTGCGTTTACGGAGAATCCTATTGCGACCTATTTTGCCAACTTTCCAAGTATTTATGTGCTCACCCTTTTACCCTTTTTATTTGTAAGCTATTTGCTGTTGAACTTGAACCTGTTGAACCAAAAGAAAAGATGGGTACGCTCCCCACGTGAAAAAGAACCAGAAATCCCTGGCCCCATGGACAAGTTGGAGGTTGTTAATGAAATTGGCAATTCATTCATTGACATTAAGGATATTTTATGGATAGAAAAAAAGGATAGGGTCTATATCGTAAAGACCAATGAGAGGATGTACTATGTGAGGAAGAGCTTGAATGAGCTTGGCACATATCTCGCTCCATATGGATTCATACGGATCAACCGAAGTGTACTGGCAAATGAGCACTATATACATAATTATTCTTTCTGGGAGTACGATAAATTCATTCTTCGCATGCGGGATGAACAAAAAACTGAATTTATAGTGTCCCGTGACAGAATTAAGAAAATAAAAAGCTTGTTGATTCCAAAAATATAGGAAAAGTACTTTGGTTTTGGTAGTTATGAGCACCCCCATTAAACCCATTTGAAAATAGGTTATTTACAATTTTCTATTTTCCCTTTATTTCGATGTTCCTATCTAGATAGCCCAAGCTGAGACCATGTTTTTTAAAAAGGGGTACAATAAAAGAATTGAAAGCGGGTCACCATCCCAGGTAATTTGTTCTGTTTTTCCATGGGGTCCATGTATTTCCTTTTCTTGCCCGGACTCTTATAGTGGCCATGTTACTGACATTATTGGGGCTGACCAATATACTGGTGAACATACTTTGATGTACCTCTGAGGTTGTATAGGCTGGCGTATCAACTATCCATTCCCATTGGTCGGCGGGTGCGTTACTATGAATAAAAAATTGGGAATACATCCTGCCGGCAATCCAAATATAGTGTAAGTTAACACCAAGCGTGTACAGTTCAATCATCTCTTCCTCAGCCTCTTGGCACTGTAGTTCCTTATCGACCACGAAAGGGGTTGAAAAAGGCCGTGCATCGTTTTTACAGATGTTTTCCACACGGTACATTTCTAGGATGCCCGTTGAAAATAAGTCCATAAATACAGTATTTGACATCATTTTGGACGGGGCGGCTGTAGGCCAGCTATCTTTCATTTCCCACTTTGTTGTGTCATGGGCCCCATTTTCCCACCCTACGAGTGTGAAGGCGTGGTAATTCACATATGGTAGTATGGTAGTACTATAATTTTTAAATTTTTGTAATGGATACCCTGAAGGGGATGCCGTATTGTTGACTTTTAAAACAACAGGGCCTTTTTCAATGATGATTTCTTTTAATTTATCTGTTGAAAAAACCTCTGATGGCGTTAGTGGAATTGCATCTCCAACCTTCAAATAATCATAATCAACAACTGGGTCTCCACAAGTAGTTGAAACTTGGTATACGGATGGGGGCTCATCGATGGCCGATACTACAAAATTCTTTTCTTGGTTAATACATTGTAACGCCTGTACCCTAAACCCATTGTAAGCTGGGTGCATCCATGTGTCAATATTGGGTAAAAAAGTACTTTGCATATATTCAAAACTTCCTGGAATTCTTTTGGGAAGTTTGAATCCCGATTCTAAAACGGCCTCATAGGCGCTCATCTGGGAATCAAAAACTTTCATGTCAAGATAGGCATCGGATAGCTTTATGGGAGTTGATTGATTGGACTCAATCAAATACATCGCTTCAATAGCCATATTAAAGGCATAGGACAAACATGGCCCTTGAAAAGGCTGGTTTCTTTCAGGGGTCGTGAAATTTCTTGTTCCTGTGATTGTATGAACCGATTCCCATGTAAATGCACACGGAACTTCTATGTTTTCCATGGGAAGATATGGTTCTTCATACTCCAATGGAAGTCTCTCATCTTGTGCCCAAATAAATGGTCCCGTACATATTGACAAGAGGAATGCGATTGATATGCGTTTCATTTGTACTTACCTATTTATATCCGTTTGTTATTGATACCCAATTCGTGTAGTATATGTGCCATTGTGACCAGTTGATTTTTGGATAGATATATGTAGCAACAACTAATCAATGCTCCTTAAACCAATCCCTGCATATAATGGATGCTGTATACTCAAAAAAATTGATTGGGTTAAAAGGGACCGGTGCAACATTTTGTTGCACCGGTTATATGTGAAAATATTATTCTACCTCATGAAATTCCTCGAAATCTGCACAATGGTTTTTTCGATAGATGACTTCTATAGGTTGGATGAAGGAAGCTGACGTAGGGATACTGGACATAGATTGGTATTGATAACTTATAATTTTGTGACCGGGCCATTTCGCATTACTTACTATTCCATTTAATTTCGAGTTTAATACGGAAGCACTGCGGCAACCTTGATCGAAAGTGACGTACAGTGTTTTGGTCAATTCCTTTTTTCCCAGACAATCATCATTTAGACTTACCATGTCTACATAACAGGTGTTAAGATAATTGAGAAAATTCTGATAGTAATCAATTAAATAACCACTTCCTCCCGTAAAGTTACAGGGACCGGTAGATAAACCAGGGCAATATACGTGTCTATCCTTGCTTGCTTGACCACTTGCTTTATCAGTAGTACTTTCTTCTTCACTCCCTTTTGCCAAGGCCTCCTCAATATTGGTTTGTTCTTCAAAATCAGTTTCGCTCCCGCAAGAGAGCAAGACCATTGAGACCATCAATACAAGTACTATACTTCTATATTTAAATTGTGACATTCTAAGTATTTTATGCTCCTACTCTGTTTAATGTTTGGCTTTTCGGATTTCGCCATGCTACTGTTTGCAACTGACTTTCAAAAAGGGTAGCCCTTGCAAAGAAGTTTCCCCAATTTGAAACGGTGTAAACTGCCACAGTACTGTTATGACATAGTTATGGGGATTCCCTGAAGTAACCTACGTCCCCATTCTATGTTTTAGCTATCGGATAGCTTGGGAATACAAATTGAGGATACATTGCCCTTTCCACTATATTTCCCATTTTCTAAGGAACTTTTTTCATCTTTTTCAAAATCTTCCTCTTCATCCGGATCGGTTACTCCCGCTCCCCCAAAGATTTTGTTCATTGCACTCTGGGTCAATTTCTTTTTTTCCCTGATATAATATTTGATTGTGTATGGACGCAAAGCAATGAAACGATTCACTTGTGAAAAACCCGGAATAAAGGTTTGTGATGAACTGGCCCGAAATAGTGACGAAATTTTACATAGGGCGTAGCGTATTGTTTTTGGGCTTATTATTTTGGGCTTCGGTACGGGGAAGGTGTACAGAGGAAACGTGTCTGGATGGTTTTTAACCCCAAGATTGTTTTACATTCCCAGGAAGAAGTGATGGGCATACAAACAACCAAAGTCAATGAAGACTCTGTATAGAGCTGTCCAAACATAATTTGTGCGGAAGAGGGGGTGGGAAGAAAAAAGAGAAAATATTTTATAGGAATGGATACTATATATACAGTTAGAAACTATGTGTCATCTGGGCCTTCGGCGGTCCTCTTGAAAAAAGACTTTATTTTTCGAAGTTCCAGGGTATGGTGATACGATATATAAAAAGCTTCACACCTTTGGTCGGCTTGGTGCTCTTCCATTTATCGTCCCTGTGCCAGCAGCCCCATTTTAAAAACTACACGGTCAATGAAGGACTTGCAAGTTCCCAAGTGTATGATATAATCCAGGACGGCAAAGGTTATATTTGGTTCGCTACCGATAGGGGACTATCCCGGTACAATGGGTATGTTTTTGAATCCTATTCGATTCAAGATGGATTGCCCAATACGAGTGTGCTGCGCTTTTATCAACATGACAATGGGACCATCTGGTGTACCACGGTAGGCAACAAATTGTTCTATATAGACCATGACGGACATTTTAGACCTTATAAATACAATCATATTATACAGGAGACTGTTCAGGATATCACAATATCTGAGCTGGTCATCTACAGGGAAAGTCTTTATATGGGGTTTATCAATGGTACCGGCTATATTAAAATTGACAAAGTGGGAAACGTGGCGAACCATACCATTGGGGACAAATCCATCGCCATACTGTTGGAAAAAAAGGGAAACCAACAGATAGGTTATAAAATTCCTGATACACATGAGGGTACGCACATATTTGATAGGGGAACCCAATTTG
>JBFOLQ010000310.1:0-6865 GCA_040830145.1 Flavobacteriaceae bacterium
CAAAAAGTCCACTCACGTTCTTTAATGCTGCCATTGGCCATAAGTGCCCAATATCCAGATGTCATCAATGGCAGTAGACCTGGATTGGCCGTTAGTGGCTATGCCGTGGAGCGCAATGTGATACAGGCAGAGACAGGTATATTTTTTGAGCAAAGGGACCGCCCTTTACTGAACTATGAATCTGACTTGGTGGGATTGGATGTTTCCTTGCGTTATGGTCTCTTATTTGAGCGACTGGAAATAAACTATGAGGGTACTTTTCAAAACCAACATATTACCAATTTGACGTTTAGTGATGAAAACAATCTTACCGATTTTGGCCGTAACCGGATTGGACTTAAATTTTTGGTATATGATCGTTACAAGGACCCGGAGCGCAACAAACCCAATCTGTACAGTTGGAGGGCCAATAACGTATTTCAATTAAAGAATCTCATTCCCTCCGTTTCGGTCTATGGGGGGGCTACCTTTACCTTGGGGGATAACCCTTTTTATGTGGGAGATCCCACCATAACGTACCGTGGTATGGTAGCGACCCAAAGTAGATTGACCCCTCGTTTTGTACTCATCAGTAATATTGCCTATGACAGGATTACAAGCGATGACCCTGAATTGAGTTATTTGGTGTCGGTTTCCTATGCCTTTAGAAATCCCAAATGGAGTGCTGTCGTGGAGAATCAGGGAATTAAGAGCGATCGTTATGCCGATGCTTTATTGAGAGCCGGTGTCGCTCACCTATTCAGTGAGGACTTCCAGGCCGATATCAACCTAGGGGCGAGCTTTAAGAATACCCCCTCCCGGATTTTTGTGACCATGGGAGCTTCCTATCGCTTTGATTTCCACAAAGACAAATTGATACCCATTGATGAGCAGGACCCCGATGGGAACGGTGGGGAAATCCAAAAGAATGCCATGCGCAAAAAGAGCAAAAAGAACAAGGGAGGCAAAGGTGCTGAGGACGTTGACCTAGGGCCGACCAAAAAACAACTGCGCAAACTGAGGAAGGACGAAAAGCGTAAAAAGAAAAACAAGAAAAAAGAGGACAACGGGGAAATTGAATTCTAGCGATTTCGTTTTAACCTATAGGTAATAATCGCTAATATTGGACCATAATGATGATATATGGTCACAATTGAAGAGGCGGTCTCGAAAAGAGACATAAAGACATTTGCCAAATTCCCCTTTTCCCTTTACAAAGGTTCACCCTACTGGGTACCACCCCTGATCAAAGAGGAAATGAACTCTTTTGACAAGGAAAAAAACCCTGCCTTCAAGACTTCCGACACATGGTTTTTACTGGCTTATAAGGGAGGAAAACTCGTGGGGAGGGCCTTGGCCATCATCAACAAATTGGAAGTAGAGCAACAACAGATCAAGAAGATTCGTTTTGGATGGTTTGATTTTGTGGATGACAAACAAGTCTCAAAGGCCTTGTTGGATAAGGTAGAATCCTTGGGAAGGGCACATGGCATGGATCAAATGGAAGGTCCCATGGGGTTTTCCAATTTGGACAAAGTGGGCGTGTTGGTGGATGGGTTTGACTATATAGGTACCATGGTCACTTGGTATAACCATCCCTATTACCAAGAACATTATGAACATTTGGGATTGGAAAGGGGCAAGGAATATGTTGAGAACATTGTACCCTTGGCCAATGCCGACCCCTCCAACTTTAAGAGAATCAATGACCTGATAAAGAAGCGTTACCAGCTTCGGGAGCTGAACGTGACCCGCAAGGACCAACTTGAGACAATGATAGATGCCATGTTCGGGCTATTGGATCTCACATATCAACGCCTAGATTCATATACGCCCATAAGTAAGGAACAACGGCAGCACCTAAAGAAAAGATTCATAGACTTTGTAAATCCCGAGTACATCAAGTTTGTGGTGGATAAGGATGATAGACTGATTGCCTTTGCCGTGGTACTCCCCTCTTATGCCCATGCCCTGCAAAAGGCGAATGGAAAGTTGTTCCCGTTTGGCATATGGCATTTATTGCAAGCACGAAGAAAGAGTAAAAGCGTCTTATTTTATTTGATTGGGGTACATCCCGATTATCAGAAAAAAGGAGTCACCGCCATTATTTTCAACGAATATTATGAGACTTTTTTAAGGTACGGTGTGGAAACCGGCATACGTACCCCCGAACTTGAGGACAACACGGCTGCCCGTCAAATATGGAAGCATATGACCAATATTGTACACAAGCGTAGGCGTACGTATAGGAAGCACTTTTAAATTCCAGGAAAGGAGGATTATTCCTCCATGGCAGCGGCCACTGCAGCAGAAAGTCTTTTGTAGGTGCCACCCTCCAGATTATCACGAATAGCTGAAAAGGCCTCCAGCGTTTCCGAGATATCTTGCATGGTATGGGTTGCGGTCGGAATCATTCGCAGCAAAATAAGTCCCTTGGGAATCACAGGATACACAACAATTGAGCAAAAGATACCGTGATTTTCCCTAAGATCCTTGACCAGGGCCATGGCTTCAGGAATACTTCCCTTTAAATAAACGGGTGTCACACAGCTTGTTGTAGTACCTATATCAAACCCGCGTTCCTTCAAACCTTTTTGCAGGGCATCCACATTTCTCCATAGTCTTTCCTTCAGCTCGGGCTTAGTCCTCATCATTTCCAGACGTTTTAGTCCACCCTTTACATAAATCATCGGCAATGATTTGGCGAACATCTGGGAACGCAGATTGTATTTCAGATAATCAATGATTTCCTTTTTAGCGGCTACAAAGGCACCTATGCCGGCCATGGACTTCGCAAAGGTGGCCAGATAGACATCAATGTCATCTTGTACGCCCTGCTCCTGCCCTGCTCCGGCCCCTGTCTCTCCCAATGTGCCAAAACCATGGGCATCATCTACCAATAACCTGAATTTGAACTTCTTCTTAAGAGCTACAATTTCTTTGAGGATTCCCTGTTCGCCCCGCATGCCGAAGACACCCTCAGAAATCACCAAAATACCTCCCCCTGTTTGCTCAGCCATCTTCGTGGCACGCTCTAGGTTCTTTTCAAGACTTTCAGCATCATTGTGCATAAAGGTGAACCGTTTGCCCATGTGCAAACGCACCCCATCTATAATACAGGCATGACAGTCCACATCATAGACAATGATATCATCTTTGGTGATCAAGGCGTCAATGACAGACATAAATCCTTGGTAACCAAAATTAAGAAGGTAGGAGGCCTCTTTTTCTACAAATTCGGCCAGTTCCTTTTCCAATTGCTCGTGAAAGGGGGTGTGGCCGCTCATCATACGGGCCCCCATAGGATAGGCTGCCCCATGTTCCATGGCCGCCTCGCCATCCACTTTTTTAATTTCGGGCAGATTGGCCAATCCCAAATAATCATTGATGCTCCACGTGATGACTTCCTTTCCCTGAAATTTCATTCGGTTGGAGATATGCCCCTCCAATTTGGGAAATACAAAATATCCTTCCGCCTGGGAGGCCCATTTGCCCAAAGGGCCTTTATTCTCAATAATCCTGTCAAATAAATCTTTCATGAAGCTCTGGATTGATAACCGAGGCAAAAGTATAGATTTTTGTGCTCGGTTCATAATATCCCAAATAGAAAAAGGCCGCTATCCACAGGCAGCAGCTCCAATACGGTATTCGGGAATCATTTATTTAATCAGTTGTGCAGGAGGTGTTGCCTCTAACTTCTTGCTGTCAAAAAAGCCTTGGTCATCCATCCACTTATCACTATATACCTTACTCATATAACGTGAACCGTGATCTGGGAAAATCACCACTACATGGCTTTTTTCATCGAAACGTCCTTTTTGCCCCCATTGTTTGATGGCTTGCATGGCAGCCCCACTGGTGTACCCCACAAACATACCTTCGGTCCGGGCCAGTTCCCTTGCGGTATGGGCGCTGTCCCCATCACTTACCTTGACAAACTCATCAATCACATCAAAATCAGTAGCAGATGGAATAAGGTTTTTCCCAAGACCTTCAATGCGATATGGGTAAATCTCATCTGAATCAAACTCCCCGGTCTCGTGATACTTTTTTAGTACGGAACCATAGGCATCCACGCCCAAAATCTGAATGGCAGGATTCTTTTCCTTTAAATAACGTGCAGTTCCTGAAATAGTTCCCCCCGTACCGCTACAGGCCACCAAATGGGTTATTTTTCCTTCAGTCTGCTCCCAAATCTCAGGTCCTGTACTTTGGTAATGGGCCTCTATATTCAGTTCGTTGAAATACTGGTTTATATAAATGGATCCCTTTGTCTCCTTGTGCAGCCGTTTGGCCACTTGGTAATAAGAACGGGGATCATCAGCACTTACGTGTGCAGGACAAACATATACCTCGGCACCCATGGTCCTGAGCATGTCAATTTTGTCCCTCGACGATTTTGAACTTACGGCCAGTATGCAATCGTATCCTTTGATGATACTTACCATTGCTATACTGAAGCCGGTATTGCCCGATGTGGTCTCAATAATGGTACTTCCCTCCCGTAAGATTCCTTTCCGCTCTGCCTCTTCTATGATATGCAAAGCAATACGATCCTTGGAAGAATGGCCCGGATTGAACGATTCCAATTTTGCATGGTATGTTCCAGGCAGGTCACGAACAATACGATTTAGTTTGACCAGCGGGGTTTTTCCTATAAGTTCAAGAAGATGGCTATAGGTGTTCCTATGGTTTTCCATAAAGGGGATAGTCTTTTTTAATGGGAAAATGCAACCCTCCAAGGAGATACATTTTCAGGCACAAAAGTAATATTTTTTTTTAGACTATGGTATCTTTCCCTCCAAATCCAAGAGAAAGGCGTACTCCTTTGCCACCTCCCGTAATGATTCAAAACGACCCGAAGCCCCTCCATGACCGGCATCCATGTTGATGTCAAAAAGCAAGAGATTGTCATCTGTCTTTGATTCCCTGAGCTTGGCCACCCATTTGGCGGGTTCAAAGTACTGTACTTGGGAATCATGTAGACCAGAGGTCACCAACATATTAGGGTATTTTTGAGGCCCTACATTATCATACGGGGAATAGGACAGCATATACTCATAGGAATCCTTTTTGTTGGGATTGCCCCACTCATCATATTCAGAGGTGGTCAGGGGAATGGAATCGTCCAACATGGTGGTCACAACATCCACAAAAGGGACGGCCGCAATTACGCCATGATAGAGCTCGGGGGCCTGATTGACCACAGCGCCCATCAATAATCCACCGGCTGATCCCCCCATGGCATACAGATGGTCAGCACTGGTAATCCCCTCATTTATCAGGTGTTTGGAGCAATCCACAAAATCGTTGAAAGTATTTTTCTTTCTGAACATTTTACCATCTTCGTACCATTGACGCCCCAGATATTGGCCGCCACGTATATGGCTTATGACATAGACAAACCCCCTGTCCAACAAACTCAATCTGGTGGTTGAAAAATAGGGGTCCCGTGTAGCCCCGTATGACCCATAGGCATATTGCAAAACAGGGGTATCGGCACTAATTTGGGTGTCCTTGTGATGGACAAGTGACATGGGGACCATGGCACCGTCCCGGGCCTTTGCCCAAATACGTTCTTCGATATAATTTTCCTTATCAAATTGGCCTCCCAGTACTTCTTGTTCCTTTTTAAGGGTTTTTTCTTGGGTACGCATGTTAAAGTCAAGAACTGACCTCGGGGTTTTCATGGATTGGTACACATAACGCATTATCTCCGTGTCAAAATCGGGATTGGTGCTTGTATAGGCCGTGTAGGTTTCACTGTCAAATGGCAAATAGTAACTATCACTGCCATCCCATCGCGTAATTTTGAGCTTATTCAGTCCATTTTCCCGTTCGGACAACACATAATAATCCCTAAAAATGTCAACATCCTCTAAGAATACATCGTCCCTATGGGGGATGAATTCTTTCCAATTTTCAACTGACGTGGCATGTTCAGGGGTTTTCATCAATTTAAAGTTCTTGGCCCCATCCTTATTGGTCAGTATGTAAAAGGCATCACCATAGTGGGCAATACTATATTCAAGGCCCCGTTGCCTTGGGGAAAAAACCTTGAATTGACCGTTAGGGTCATCCGTTCCCAAAACTTGGTATTCATTGGTCAAAGTGCTGCTCGACCCAATAATGATGTATTTTTTTGATTTAGACCTATAAACGTATGTGTCAAAGGTTTCGTCCTGTTCATCGTGTACCAAGGTGTCCTCAGATTCAGGTGTTCCCAGAACATGCTTGAAAATTTTTGAGTAGCGCAACGTAACGGGGTCCTTCTTGGTATAAAAAAAGGTCTTATTATCATTGGCCCAAGCCACTGACCCCCCGGTATTCTCAATCTTATCGGGAAGAATCTCCCCAGTCTCAAAGTTTTTGATCTGTATGGTATACTGTCTTCTTGAAACCGTATCTACCCCGAATGCCCCCCATTTATTATCTGGACTGATGGCCACCCCGTTTAGGTTAAAGAATTCATGTCCTTCTGCCATTTTATTACAGTCGAACATGATTTCCTCCGGAGCTTCCATGCTCCCGTTATAGCGACTGTAAATCGGATATTCCTTTCCTGTTTCATACCTGTATACATACCAATAGCCATTCTTTTTGTACGGAACCGAGGAATCATCCTCCTTGATACGGGATTTCATTTCCGAAAAAAGTGCTTCCTGGAAATCCTTGGTATGCTCGGTCATTTCATTGTAATAGGCATTTTCGGCTTCCAAATGGGCAATGACCTCCGGGTTCTCCCTCTGGTTCATCCAATAATAATCATCGATACGCACGTCATTGTGCATTTCCAACTTCTTTTCAACTTTTTTTGCAATCGGAGCTTTTATGGTAGGCATTTTTTTTGATTCAGTATTACATGCGGATGCAAAAATAAAACTTG
>JBFOLQ010000311.1:0-3751 GCA_040830145.1 Flavobacteriaceae bacterium
ATTTCCGGGCTCTGTCTTTTTGGCCATAATAGCGGTATTGCCCGCAGTTGTGGTTAAGTTGATGGGGGTACAATCCGGTTGGGCCTTATTTTATGGCGGTACATCACTCTTGATTTTGGTGGGGGTGGGCATTGGTACAGTACAACAGGGGGATGCAAATCTGTTGAAAAGGCACTATGACGGAGTGATGAAAAACGGCAAGGACAGAAAAGTGGCCTGATAGAGGTTCATTGTTTAGGATAAGGAATAGCATACCAAACAATAGACACAGGAACAACAAATATTAATTATGGCAAAACAGCCACCAATAGAACAAGACGGAAGCATCATAGAGGCATTGTCAAATGCAATGTTTCGTGTTGAATTGGAAAACGGTCATATTGTTACGGCCCATATTTCGGGAAAGATGAGAATGCACTATATCAAATTGCTTCCCGGGGATAAGGTGAAACTTGAAATGAGCCCTTACGATTTGACCAAGGCTAGAATTACATATAGATACTAAGATGAAGGTTAGAGCATCCATAAAGAAGAGAAGTGCCGATTGCAAGATTGTCCGCCGTAAAGGCCGATTGTACGTGATCAACAAAAAGAATCCTAGATTTAAACAAAGACAAGGGTAATTATGGCTAGAATTGCAGGTATAGATATACCAAAACAAAAGCGGGGCGTCATAGCCCTTACCTACATTTACGGTATTGGCAAGAGTAGGGCCCAGGAGATATTGGATAAGGCCCAAGTGAGCCAAGAGACCAAGGTTTCTGAGTGGAATGATGATGAAATAGGCCGTATCCGGGAAGTCGTTGGGGATTATACCATAGAGGGAGAATTACGTTCCGAAACACAATTGAACATCAAGCGGTTGATGGATATTGGTTGTTATCGGGGCATTCGCCATCGTGCCGGTTTGCCCTTGAGGGGACAGCGTACCAAAAACAATTCCAGGACCCGTAAGGGAAAACGTAAAACAGTGGCCAATAAGAAAAAGGCAACCAAATAATAGTGAGTATCAAGTTGCGGGTTAGCATGCCATGTTTTGATACTGGCCTGGCATGAGAAACGAACAACGAACAACGAACAATTACAATAGCAAAGGCAAATACAAAGACAACAAAAAAGAGGAAGGTTATCGTTGATTCGGTCGGTGAGGCCCACATCAATGCTTCCTTCAACAATATCATTATTTCCCTTACCAATAAAAAGGGCGATGTGATCTCTTGGTCATCAGCTGGTAAAATGGGCTTTAGGGGTTCTAAAAAGAACACGCCCTATGCTGCACAGGTAGCTGCTGAGGAATGTACCAAGATTGCCCATGAGGCAGGTTTGCGGAAGGTGAAGGTATATGTGAAGGGACCCGGCAACGGAAGGGAGTCGGCCATTCGCACCATTCACAATTCGGGAATTGAGGTGACCGAAATCATTGATGTGACCCCAATGCCACATAACGGTTGCAGACCTCCCAAAAGAAGAAGAGTTTAATTAAAGTTCAATTTATATTTCAAAGGGGTGCATATACGATTATCGAAGGATAAGCCTTAATTCATAATCGCACTTCTAAATCTAGAGGATATGGCAAGATACAGAGGACCAAAAAGTAAGATTGCACGAAAATTTGGCGAGGCAATCTTTGGAGACGACAAGTCTTTCGAAAAGAAAAATTACCCTCCCGGACAACACGGACAGAATAGAAGAAGGGGCAAAAAATCTGAATACGCCATTCAGTTGGCCGAAAAACAGAAGGCCAAATACACCTATGGTATCCTAGAGCGACAGTTTAGGGGCATTTTTGCCACTGCCAAGCGTAAAGAGGGTGTTACCGGTGAGGTATTGTTGCAATTATGTGAATCCCGATTGGACAATGTTGTGTTCAGAATGGGCATTTCACCCTCCCGTAGGGGAGCTAGGCAATTGGTCTCACACCGACACATCACCGTGAATGGTGAAGTAGTGAACATTCCCTCATATAGCTTAAAGCCCAATGATGTAATTGGGGTAAGGGAAAAGTCCAAATCTTTGACGGCCATTCAAGAATCCTTGACCAATAACAGCAAGGTCTATGAGTGGATTACATGGAACTCCGAGAAAATAGAGGGAACCTTTGTGGCTGTTCCCGAGCGCTTGCAGATTCCTGAGAACATCAAGGAGCAACTAATCGTAGAGCTTTACTCTAAATAAATCAACACTGATCCAATTATGACATTACTTAATTTTCAAAAGCCCGATAAAGTAATAATGATCGATTCCTCGGATTTCGAAGGGAAATTTGAATTCCGCCCTTTGGAGCCCGGTTACGGATTGACGGTTGGGAACGCTTTAAGGAGGGTATTGCTTTCTTCTTTGGAAGGGCATGCAATTACCTCAGTGCGTATTGACAAGGTGGATCACGAATTTTCAGTGATTCCAGGTGTTGTTGAGGATGTGACTGAAATAATCCTGAACCTAAAACAGGTTCGCTTTAAAAAGCAGATTGAGGATTCTGAGGCCGAGGTCGTCTCCATCTCCATTAGTGGAAAAGACCAAATGACAGCCGGTGATTTCCAGAAGTTCATCTCTGGCTATCAAGTGTTGAACCCAGATTTGGTCATCTGCCATATGGACTCCAAGGTGAGCCTAAATATGGAGATTGTCATTGACAAGGGCCGTGGGTATGTTCCAGCCGAGGAGAACAAGAAATCAGGTGCGGCACTGGGAACCATTGCAGTTGATTCCATCTTTACGCCCATTAAAAATGTAAAGTACAGTATAGAGAACTTTCGTGTGGAACAGAAGACTGATTTTGAAAAGTTGGTCTTTGAAATTGTTACCGATGGTTCCATACACCCAAAGGACGCCTTGACAGAGGCGGCAAAGATTCTCATTCATCACTTTATGCTCTTTTCGGATGAACGCATCACCCTTGAGGCAGATGAGATTGCACAGACCGAGACCTATGATGAGGAATCATTGCATATGCGTCAGCTTTTAAAGACCAAACTGGTGGATATGGACCTTTCCGTAAGGGCATTGAACTGTCTGAAGGCGGCTGAGGTCGACACCTTGGGTGATTTGGTGGCGTTCAATAAGAATGACCTCATGAAGTTTAGGAATTTTGGAAAGAAATCCTTGACGGAACTTGAGGAGCTTGTCATAAATAAAGGATTGAGTTTTGGCATGGATTTGTCAAAATACAAATTGGATAAGGATTAATCATTTTACTTCTATTGAAAGGGAAGGTCCCTGACAAGGAAGCAAAAACGTCTATAAGATGAGACACGGTAAAAAAATAAATCATTTAGGGAGAAAATCTGCCCATAGAAAGGCCATGCTGGCCAATATGGCCTGTTCCCTGATTGAGCACAAGAGAATCAATACCACGGTGGCCAAGGCCAAGGCCCTTAAGGTTTTTATTGAGCCTTTGATAACCAGGGCGAAGGCAGAGAACAACCAATCGGTTGAAAAGGGGACACACAATCGTCGTGTTGTGTTCAAGAACTTGCGTAACAAATATGCAGTAACTGAACTTTTTGGGGAAGTCTCCAGTAAAGTGGGTGAAAGGCCCGGTGGGTATACCCGTATTATAAAATTGGGTAACCGTTTGGGTGACAATGCGGATATGGCCATGATTGAGCTGGTCGATTTCAATGAGCTTTACAACGCGGGCAAACCCAAGAAAAAGTCTACCCGTAGAAGCCGAAGGGGCAAGGGTGGTGCCAAGAAAGAGGCTGTTCCTCCTGTAACCACGGCCGATGATTCTGAGATCGGAAGAGCGTCG
>JBFOLQ010000312.1:0-4440 GCA_040830145.1 Flavobacteriaceae bacterium
AAAAAGGGGTTTACGTGCATGGGGAACTACCACAAACCAACCCAAGGACCCTTGGAAAAATCACTCCGGAGATGAAAAGAATAGAGGCCCATTTTCCGTTCCATACAACCCATGCCCTTAATTGGATACAGTACAAAAACAGTTCAAGCACCCACATTGACACCATTAAAATCAATGACGGAATAGGGGATTCCCGTATTACCCCCATGGAGGGATTGGCCAAAATATACAGAAGGATTTCCTGGGATAAAAATGCCATAAGCCTTTTAGAGTATGGCGATCCACATGGAAATCCCATTCTTCGCAATACCCTTTCAGAATATCTGAACGAAACCCGAGGTCTGGGCATCACCCCAAAAAACATTCTTATTACGCGTGGAAGTCAAATGGGAATCTATCTTTCCTCAAAATTGTTGGTCCGTCCCGGCGACCCCATCGTAGTGGGGCAGACCAATTATATAGCGGCCAATCTTAGTTTTAAGGCCCAAGGGGCACAATTGGTACCTGTAAGGGTGGATCAAGAGGGGTTAAACATAGACGATATAGCCTCCATTTGTAAAAAGGACAGGATAAAGGCCGTTTACATAACCCCACATCACCACCATCCTACCACAGTGACCCTCTCAGCAGAGAGAAGGCTTCATTTATTGAACTTGGCACAACAATACCGATTTGCCATCATTGAAGATAATTATGATTACGATTTTAATTATGACCATGCCCCCTTTCTTCCCTTGGCAAGCCACGATGTTCAGGGCAATGTCATATATATAGGATCTGTTTGCAAAACGGTGGCCCCTGCCTACAGGGTTGGTTATCTGGTAGGCCCCGAAAACTTTGTAAGGGAAGCCGCAACACTAAGGCGCTACATAGATCGGCAAGGTGACCCCCTCTTGGAACAGGCCATTGCAGAGTTCATTGCAAACGGTGACTTGGACCGGCATATCAGGAAGGTTTCCAAGGTGTATGGAAAACGCCGTGATTTTTTCTGCAAGCTCATGCAACAGGAACTGAGCGAATTCTTTCAATTTCGGGTTCCTTCAGGGGGAATGGCCGTATGGACCATCCTCAACCCAAGGTTCCGTTGGTCAGAATTGGCAAAAGCCGCCAAACCACATAGAATTGAAATTGGGGCTTGGCGGCGATACGATCCCTTTGAAATTGGGCATAATGGCATTCGAATTGGATTTGCCAGCCACAATGAGCCAGAAATCAGCATGCTGGTTGAACGACTGAAAAGAACCCTTTTGGACGTGCTCTAACCATACAAAATCCCACAGACCTTAAAACCGAACAGTGGCCCCTACCAAAAAGTTGATTCCCGCTTGAGGGTAATAGCCAGCCCCTTCCACGGTAGTGGTCTCACCGGGTACAGACCACGTATCATCATAGGTATAGAAATACCCATTGGAAACAATATCGGCATCAAATAGGTTGTTCACCAGACCTGATACGATCAGCTCCTTAAAAAATCCTTCAAATGGTATGCGATACACCACATTGATATCGGTTTGTGAAAAGGCATCCAGCACCGAACCTTCCGAATCTATATTGCCCATATACTGTTTGCCCACATATTTGGTGAGCAAAGAGGCCGTGAAATTTTCGTTCGGCCTAAAGGCAATGATATTTCCGGCCACCAAGGAAGGTGAATACGCTATACGGGTATTTCCCAAATCCCGTAATTCCCCATCGCGTTGGAACACAAAATCAATGTTTCGGTTTTGGCTTACGGACACATTGGGCCGCCATTGCCATTTATCCCCCATTGCCACTTGGGCATCCAGTTCCAATCCCAGTCTATAGCTATCACCCACATTGGCCCTTAAGGGGGCTCCCACATCATTGAGTTCACCCGTTAACACCAATTGGTCCTTATACCGCATATAATATCCATTGGCATTGAGCGTAACACCTGGGGAAAAATGACGCCAGCCAAGCTCCACGTCCTGCAAACGTTCCGGTTTTGGATTGCCATTTTCGTAATCATTACGATTGGGTTCCCGATTGGCCACAGCATATGAAACATAAAGGTTGTCTGTAGTTCCCAAACGATACGAAGCCCCTACTTTGGGATTGAAAAAGTTAAATGTATCATCCACGGGATCCACCTCCTCCGGATGGGCGGTATAGCCTATGGCCCTGTATTGCACATCGGCAAAAAGGGACCAATGGGCATCCAGGTTATAGTTCAGCTTGGAGTACAGATTAAAATCGGTCTTCTCCGAGGTATTGTCATAATAGCGTTGTCGATAGAATCCGCTGGGGACATATTGGGCCCAGATGACCTCCCCAAAGTGGTCTCCCTCATATTTGTTCCATCCCCCTCCCAAAATCAGATTCATTTTTTCATTCTGATAATGGGCCGAAAATACAGTGCCGTAAAAATTGTTGTCCAACCACCGGCGACGAATGAGGTCCGTGGTGCTCACTTCCTCCCCATTCACTGTAATGGGGGCAAATCCGTACGTTTCAAAATCATCGTCCTCCCGAAACTGCTCAAAATATCCCCTACCACGTGTGTAATGCAGGGCCAGGTTGGTACTCCAATGGGTGGATATTTCCTGGTTCCATAGGAGTTGCGCATGGTTTTGTTTGTAGTTGTCCTCTTCATTGGCATAAAACCGCGTTTGCCCATCTGTATCTGTATATTCCCCTGCTGGATTGTACGTTCTATTGTCCCTCAGGGTTTCGGCATCAACTCCAAACCATGATTGGTATGTGACCTCATGCCCTCCAAATACCAAGGCCTTGATCAGGGATTTATCATTTTTAAAGGCCCCTTGGAGAAAATAGGAATCCAAATCAGAGCTGGCCCGATCAATATAGCCATCCGAAACAATCCTTGAGAGCCGACCTGCAATCTCAATACGGTCATTCAAGAGACCCGTACTGAACTTTAAGGTGTTCTTGAGGGTATTGAAACTTCCATAGGAAGAGGCCAATTCCCCGTAGGCATCCTCTGAAAAGCCATCGGTAAGTATGTTGAGGCTGGCTCCAAAAGCCCCTGCCCCATTGGTGCTGGTCCCCACCCCCCGCTGCAATTGCAAGCTCTCCGTAGAGGAGGCAAAATCGGGCATGTTTACCCAAAAGGTACCATGTGATTCCGGGTCATTATACGGAATTCCATTAATAGTCACATTTACACGCGTGGCATCACTACCCCGTACCCGTATGCCCGTATAGCCCACACCTGCCCCGGCATCGGAAGTAGTGACCACACTGGGTAAATAGTTCATTAGAATTGGGATGTCCTGCCCCAGGTTTCTTGGGGCAATTTCCTCTTTTGTGAGGTTTGAGAAAGTGATAGGTGATTCCCGTGTGACCCGAACAGCCTTGACAAGCACCTCGTCCAGGACCACCTTTTTTCCCTCAAGGGTATCCTGTTCTTGTTCTTGGGCCATTGTTTGTGTTGCCAGCCCAAGTAGGGCAACCGTAGCGAACATTGTCTTCATCCGTAAAAAATGTTTTACGAATAAAAGGGGCAATTATTCTTGTTTTAATAATGGTTTTTTGTCCATATGGACTCCCGACGAGCAATGCCCTATTGGCACAAACGGCCAGCGCATCGTCTTGTTCCTCACTTCAAAAATCCACCAGACCTTTGAAAGCTCGGCCGTCCCTTGGCAGCATTACCCGCCCAGGTTCAATGGGTATAATCTCAGCCTTTCCAGTTAGGAGTTTAGAGTGTTGGGTTCAGGGTTGGTAAATTTATTAACTCATAACTCGGCCCTCTAAACTCTTAACTAAAAAAAGCACCCCTTTGAGATGGGGCAAAAGTAGTCTGCAAAAAAATAATGGACAAAGAAAAGGTGCATTATCTATCTTTCCTTTTCCATCGATCAGTACTCATCTTGAATTCTCAGCTTATCCTATACCGTTCCAAGGTTTGGTCCATTCCCAAAATAAATCGCGTTCCCATAATCAGGTCTTCCAATTCAGCCAATTTATCCTCATCCAATTTCAAGCAGAGGTCATGCATAGGGCCCGCACACCATATTTTACCACACCGACTGCCATCGCATTCTTTACAAAAACAAGGGCGGTCAGCATCACGGACGATATCAAGTAGATGGGCAAGATCTTGCTCAGACATAAAGATTCCGATTGAATCAATGATCATCTGTAACGTACAGATAGGGTTTGGGGCACCTTTAACCTTATAACAGGCACCATACTTATTTCCGTAAATCAATTCCATGAATGTATATTTTTAGCTTTGGGATCCTCTATTTTAAAATAAGGTCAGGGCCCCCGGATTTGGACCCCAACCTTATACAACTAACCCTAACTTAAGAACATATTTAAAACGGTCTGATCCAGAGCAAATGTTTCCATTTGTCACGTTCTTTCAATACCAAAAGGATGTTTATGAGAAATAGACCTCCCGTCTGTATTAATTCACCTTTTTCGTCCAATTCCAAAAAAAGATGAAATAGA